>JAGLDO010000161.1 GCA_023145555.1 Bacteroidales bacterium | reverse complement strand
CCTTGTTATTCAAAAGCAACAGCTTTAATAAGTTTTATGTAAATAATGAAGTAAAACAATTTCAAAACACAATTGCCGGTAAAGAAAACCGCAGAGACCAATTGTTAGACTATACAGCAAGTAAATTAAAAGATAAAAATTTGAATGAATTTAAAGACGAAAATTATTCATATTATAAAGATTTATATAACCAAGAGGGAATAACAATATTAATTTACAAAAACGATTCTATTGCTTTTTGGTCAGATAATATTCTGCCTGTTAGTAATTTGTATTCAAATTCAGGACTTAATCAAAAAATTGTTAAGCTTAAAAATGTTTGGCTCGATGTAAATTCAAAATCTGTTGAGAATATTAAAGTTGTCGGTTTAGTTTCGTTAAAAACAGAATATATTAATCATAATAAATTTTTACAAAACAGCTATACAAAACAATTTAACTTGCCCGAATATTTTTCTATTAGCAAAGACAAAAACAAAGACTTTTTTAATATTGTCAACAATAAAAACGAGCACCTTTGTTCATTGTATATCGATAAAAATAAAACAGTTGGTTGTTATTGTTTAAATTTGTCGTTTGCACTGTTTTTTTCAGGTATTGTTTTATTATTGCTTTATCTACAATTGTTTACTAGCAGGTTAAAAAACATTAAACAAAAACAATTGTTTTTTATTTTTGTTTCTGCGTTAGTGCTTTTGTTTAGATTTTTATCATTAAGTTTCAATTTTTTCAATTGTTTTTATTCACTAAGCTTATTTAATCCTGAAGTTTATGCTTCGTCATTTTTGTTTCCTTCGCTTGGAGATTTGTTAATAAATTCGATACTTATATTTTTTATAGTTTACGGATTACATAATCATTTTTTTATTTCAGAAAAATTTATAATTAAATGTAGAGCAAAATATTTCGTTTCATTTTTAATAATTTTTTTAGTTGAGATAAGTTGTGTTGCTGCGGTTTTTTTGCTGAGGAGTTTAATTTTTAATTCATCAATCTCGTTACAGGCATACAAAATTTTAAGCCTAACCGGTTACAGTCTTGTATCATTCCTTATTATTGGATTATTGTTTTTTTCAATAGCACTATTGATTGATAAAGCAGCCTTAATAATAAAAAAAATAATAACATTAAAGCAGTTTTATTTGTTGTTCACATTATCGTTAGTATTATTATTTTCTTATTGTTTATTTTTTCATCACACTCAAATTTTAAATTTACAATTATTATCAATACTATTCTTTATTGGCATAATATTATTCGTTTTTTATATAAGATATAAAGGCAAGTTTCATTATTTAACTTATGTAATGCTTGTTTTTTTGTTTTCGTTTTTCATTACTTTTTTTATTAGAACTCAGATTGTTGCAAAAAAAACCGAACAAGAAAAATTATTGGCCGAAAATCTTGCGCGTGAACGCGACCCAATTGCCGAACTAATGTTGGTTGATATTGAAAAAAATATTAAAACCGATAAGCAGCTTATTAATAAATTAAAATATTCCGTTTTTAATTACGATAGTATTTACAATTATATAAAAGCAAAATATTTTACAGGATATTTTGATAAATATGATTTTCAATTAACAATATGTTCTCCTTACGACAGTGTTTTCATTCAGCAACCTGATAATGAATTAGAGTATTGTTACGGGTTTTTTAAGTTCTTGACAGATAGTATGGGAGAGAAGTTGTCAAAATCTAATTTTTATTTTCTCGATAATATTAGCGGACGAATAAGTTATCTTGGGGCAATTAAATATAAACCAAATATTAATTCAGAATTTACTGCTTTTATCAGCCTCGATTCAAAACAATATTCAAAGGCTCTTGGTTATCCCGAACTATTGCTTGACGATAAGATTAATATTGAAAACAAAAATGGCTATAGTTATGCAATTTATAAATTCAATAAATTAATTACGCGCTCAGGAAATTTTCCTTATAGCTTAGACAGGAGAGTATATAAAAATTCAGAAAACAAAAATACTTTTTTTAAACTAGAAAAATACGACCATTTAATTCAAAATTTCGACAAACAGACATCAATTATTATTAGCAAACCCTCTGTTCGTTTTATTGACGAATTAATCTCATTCTCATATTTTTTTATCTTTTATTATATTATTGTTACAATTATTTTATTGTTTAACAAGACCTTGAAAGTTGATTTTAAATTAAATATTAAAAATAAAATAAAAATTTCAATATTATCAATACTTATTTTTTCATTACTGGTAATAGGCGGAGTAACGGTTTACTATAGTATAAGACAGTTTAAACAAAATCAGAATAAAAATATTAGTGAAAAAATTCAATCTGTTTTGGTTGAGTTAGAGCATAAATTTGGATACGAGAATAATTTGTCAGACGTATCGCCTGAATATTTGAATTCATTACTAAGCAAGTTTTCTAATGTTTTTTACACAGATATTAATTTATATGCTATTAACGGTAAGTTATTATCAACATCGAGAAATGAAATTTTTAATATTGGTTTGCTCGGCAGTAGAATTAATTTTGATGCGTATAACCGACTTATTACAAATAAAAAAGCACAGTTTATTAATTACGAAAAAATTGGCAGCTTAAAATATATATCTGCTTATGTGCCTTTCACAAACAATAATAATAAATTACTTGCTTATTTGAATTTGCCATATTTTTCAAAGCAGAGTGCTTTAGAAAACGATGTCTCAACAATTATTGTAACAATAATTAATATTTATGCTTTACTGGTTATTTTATCGTTAATAATTGCTGTTTTTATCTCAAATAATGTTACAAAGCCATTGCAACTTATTCAAAATAAAATTAGAGAAATTGACCTTCGAAAGAAAAACGAATATCTCGAATATGATATTGATGATGAGATTGGCAGTCTGGTTAAAGAATATAACCGAATGGTTGACGAGCTGGAGCAAAGTGCTAAGTTGTTGGCAAAATCGGAACGTGAAACAGCCTGGCGCGAAATGGCAAAACAAATTGCACACGAAATAAACAATCCGCTCACACCTATGAAGTTGAGCGTTCAGTTTCTTCAGCGTTCGTGGAAAGATAAAGACCCGGAATTTCCCGATAAGCTAAAAAAAGTTTCACAAACTTTGGTTGAGCAAATAGATACATTATCATCTATTGCTG
>JAGLDO010000160.1 GCA_023145555.1 Bacteroidales bacterium | reverse complement strand
AATTTCCTTACAGGAATGCTCTCAATTAGCATTAAAAGTTCAATGATATACCAAACAATAGGATTATTTCCGGGTGCATTATTATTGATTTTTGTTGGCGGAAAAGAGGGAATACCTTTTTTTCCATTATTAACAATTTTAATTGCGACCACTGGGTGGATTATTATTTGGTCGATTTTTTATTTAACAAAAGCTGAAAATATGAAAACCAAAATTATTTTCTGGCTTGAGAATAAAGAAAATTAAAATACTACACCGGTATTTTTTTTATTCTTCGTTCGTGTCTTCCTCCTTCAAATTCAGTAGACAAAAAAGCTTTTATTATTTCTATTGCTAATTCATCGGAAACAAAACGCGCCGGAACAGAACAAACATTAGCATCGTTGTGCTTTCTTGCTAATTCCGATATCTCTACATTCCAGCATAAAGCAGAGCGTATTCCCTGATGTTTGTTTGCAGTCATACTTATTCCATTTCCACTGCCACATAACGATATACCTAAATCAGCCTCTTTGTTTTCAACCGCGATAGCCATTGGGTGTGCAAAATCGGAATAATCTACGCTTTCTTCAGAATATGTTCCAAAATCTTTAACTACATAACCTTGGTTCTCTAAATATTCTTTTATCATTTCTTTTTTACAATATCCTGCATGATCACACGCCAAAGCAATTTTCTTTTTTTTCATGTTCGTCTGTTTTAATTTACTGATTATTAAGCATTTATATTAATTTGCAAAATCATAATTTTTTTTCAATATTTCTTTCAAAGTTATTAACAATCGTTAAGTATTTAATAACAAAGAAACAATAAAAATTTATTTTCATAAGTAATTAAAAATTAATCACTTTTAATTACTTAATTTTTTATACAAATTGTTAATTAATTCTTCTCTTTTATTTAAAAATAAATTTGTTTTTTAATTACTCTAATTTGATACAATAAATTTATTAAATTTCAAAAAAAAGTTTTTAGTTTATATTAATAAAAAGCTAACATATTTTTAACATTAATAAATAAAAAACTTCATAATTTTTATTAAACATTAGTTTATTAACATTATGTTAATTTAATTTGTAAATTATTGAAACTCAAAAAACAAATATTTTGTCGTTAGTTTATAACTCATTATTATTTGTTAATAACTAAAATATCAATTAATTTTTATTTATTTTTAAACAATACTAACAGGATAATATCATCATCATTATCAATTTTAAATTTTATCTAATAATAATAATATATAAAAGACTTGTTAATAAAATATATATTTTAAATAAAAATGGATACAATAGTAAACAAAATTAACAAACTCAAAAAAGAAAAAAACGCAATTATTTTAGGTCATTTTTACGAAAATCCTGAAGTACAAGATATATCTGATTTTATTGGTGATAGTCTTGCTTTAGCACAAAAAGCAGAAAAAACCGAAGCCGAAATAATTGTTTTTGCAGGAGTTCTTTTTATGGCAGAAACAGCTAAAATTTTATGTCCTGACAAAAAAGTTTTACTTCCTGATTTAAATGCAGGTTGTTCGTTAGCAGATTCTTGTGAAGAAAGTAAATTTAATGAATTTTTAAAAAAACATCCTGACAGATATGTTGTTTCTTATGTAAATACCAGTGCCAAAATTAAAGCTTTGTCCGATTGTATTTGTACTTCTTCTAATGCTGTACAAGTAGTTGAGAGTTTACCAAAAGATAAAAAAATAATTTTTGGTCCTGATAAAAACTTAGGTGCTTATGTAAAAAATCAAACTAATCGTGATATATTACTTTGGGATGGTGCCTGCCATGTTCATAAGCGATTTTCTGCAAATCAGATTAAACAAATTAAGATTAAACACCCAAAAGTTAAAGTTTTAGCTCATCCCGAATGTGAAGCTTCAGTACTTAAAATTGCAGATTTTATTGGTTCTACTTCAGGTTTACTAAAATATACAAAAGAATTTGACGATACTGAATTTATTATTGCAACAGAACCGGGAATTATTTATCAAATGCAAAAAGCAAATCCTGATAAAGTCTTTATACCTGCACCCTCATTTAATGAAGATAATAATATATGTGAGTATATGAAAATGACAACTTTAGAAAAAATTTATAATTCTTTAAATGAAGAAAAATATGAAATTAATTTAGATGATGATTTAATGAAACAAGCACGTAGTTCTATAACAAAAATGTTAGAAATATCTAATCAACTTAAATTATAGATGAATAAATATTCTTTTTACATATTCTTTATTTTATTAATATTTTCAACTAATGTTTATACACAAAATGTAAACGTTGAAAATCCTAACGGATATAATATTTTTTACTATGGAAATAAACAAATATCTAGTGAAGGAATTATGAAAGAAGGGAAACCGGAAGGACTATGGAAATCTTATTATGTAAATGGAAATTTAAAATCAATAGGTAAATGGCTCAATAATCAATTAGATAGCGTTTGGTGTTTCTATACAGAAAATGGGTTAATCAAAAGTAAAATTAATTATTTATATGGAAAGAAAAACGGATATTTTTATAATTATGGTTCATATAAATTAAACGATACATTAATTTCTTATATACGTTCAGAAATATTATATCTCAATAATATACCACAAGGAAAATCAAACTTTTATTACAAAAGCGGAAATATTAATAAAGTTATTTCGTTTAAAGATGGCAAAAAACAGGGTGATGGTAAGGAATATGCTGAAGAAGGAAGAATTATTTCTTTATTAGAATATAATTATGGTAATTTAGTAGATATAGAAAAAATAAACCGATTAGATTCTTTAAATCTAAGAGATGGAGTTTGGAAAGAATTTTATAAAAACGGAAAAGTAAAGATTGAAAAATCATATTCTCACGGAAAATTAAATGGATTAATTAAAAATTTTAATTTAAGAGGAGAATTAGTTGGAGCACAAAGATATGAGAACGGGATATTAGTAGACGATAGTGTAAGTGTATTAAATAGAGTTAAATATAAAGCTGAGTATTATGATAAACCGGATAAGAATGGGAAAAAAGTTTTAAAATCTTCGGGAAGTTATGTTGAGGGAAAGCCGGTAGGAGAGCATCGGGAATATGATTCGGAAGGAAAAGCAAATAAATCAAGAATTTATGATATGCAAGGAAATCTTTCAGGAGAAGGAAAAGTGAATGAAGAAGGAGAAAAAACCGGTTTATGGAAATTTTATTTTTCTACAAAAGAAATAAAAGCAAAAGGAAAATATCTGAAAAATAAAAAAAACGGAAAGTGGACTTATTTTTATAAAACAGGAGAAACGGAACAAAAAGGAGTTTTTTCGAAAGGAAAGCTTGCAGGAAATTGGAAATGGTATTTTCCTGAAGGGGTATTGCAGAGAGAAGAGAATTTTTATTTTGGTAAAGAAGATGGTGATTATGTTGAATACAATGAAACAGGCGAAATCATAGCAAAAGGTGTTTTTATTGATGGAGATAAAGATGGTAAATGGTTTTATAAAGAAGGAGATCATACAGAGGAAGGAAATTATCAAACAAATAATAAAAATGGAATATGGAAATATTTTTATTTAAACGGTAAGCTATATTTTAAAGGGAAATATATGCAAGGAAATCCTGACGGAAAACATTTATTTTATTATAAAAATGGTAAATTAAAAAAAGAATGTTTTTACATTATGGGAATGAAAGAAAAAGCATGGAAAGAATTTGATTATTATGGAACATTGGTAAAAACGCTTTCCTTTAAAGATGATAGATTAGTGAAAATTGATGGAGTTACTGTTACTGAATAGACAATTAAGTTTAAAGTTTATAAAGTTGAAAGTAAAAAGTTTAAGTTACAAGCATAAACAGGATAAGGAAAAAATTTGATTATGAATTAAATAAAAAACAAATAGTTTAAAAATTTATAAATTGAATTACATTAAAAAATTAGCAGGCGAAACAATGGTTTATGGATTAGGAACAATAGTTCCCCGTTTATTAAACTATTTGCTTCTAACACCTTTTTATACAAGAATATTATCTATTTCGCAATATGGAACTATAACAGAATTATATTCTTATACTGCATTCTTATTGGTTTTTCTAACTTACGGAATGGAAACATCTTTTTTTAGATATGCCAAAACATCAAATAATTCAAATAAAGCATTTACTACTTCTTTAATTTCACTCAGTTTTACTTCTTTATTATTCATTGGTTTTATTTTTTCTTTTTCTCATCCTATTGCAGATGTAATCAGATATTCTAATCACCATGAATATATTATTTTAATAGGACTTATTGTCGCAATAGATGCTGTGTCATCCATTCCTTTTGCAAGATTAAGATATCAAAATAAAGCAAAAAAATTTGCTGTTTTAAAAGTTGTAAATGTTATAATTAATATAACCTGTAACGTATTGTTTTTTATAGTTTTCCCGAATTTAATTAAAAATAGTGAATTTAGTTTTCTTTCTGCGGTTTATTCGGCAGATATTGGCGTAGGTTATGCTTTTATCTCAAATTTCATAGCAAGTGCCATTACCTTAGTATTATTAATTCCCGACATTTTTTCAATTAAATTTGAATTTGATAAATCGCTGCTGAAAAAAATGTTGGTTTACGCTTTTCCTTTATTAATTGTTGGTCTTGCCGGAATGATTAATGAAGTATCAGATAAAATTTTATTAAAATATTTATTACCAAAGAATGTCAATGCAATGAAGCAAATTGGTATTTATGGAGCAAATTACAAAATTGCTGTTTTAATGACAATATTTATCCAAATGTTTAAATACGCAGCAGAGCCTTTCTTTTTTAAGCAAGCAGAAAAGAAAAATTCAAAAGCCATTTATGCAGAAGTCATGAAATATTTCGTTGCATTTGGTTTATTAATATTTCTTGGAGTAACGCTATATATAGATATTTTTAAACATTTTATTGATGCAAAATTCTATTCAGGCTTGAGAATTGTACCTATTGTTTTACTTGCTAATTTATTTCTTGGAATTTTTTATAATTTATCTGTTTGGTATAAGATTAATAATTTAACAAAATACGGTGCATATATAGCTTTGTTTGGGGCTGCAATAACAATTATTCTGAATTTTTCTTTCATTCCTCAATTTGGTTATATGGCTTCTGCTTGGGCAACTTTTATTTGTTATTTTACAATGATGATTGCTTCTTTTTTACTTGGAAGGAAATTTTTTCCTATTAAATACGATTTTAAATCAATTTTAATTTTTGTTACTTCTGCTATTCTAATATATTTTATTGATAATCAAATAAATATAGATAATTTTATTATAGCTTTTTTTGTAAAAGCAATCTTAATTTTCACTTTTATTCTAATTTTTTGCTTTAAAGAAAAAATTAAATTATCAGATTTAAAAATTTAACTATTCTTTTTTTTATCTAAAAAAATCAACAAATCTAAAGAGTCGAATACAGATTGAAGTAACTAACAATAATTTTGATATTAATTTGTTTTAAATTATAGTTACATTTGTACGTTTTATCAATTATTAGATTAAATTATGCAAGTTAAAATAGTTAATGTTTCAAATAATGAATTGCCTGCCTATAAAACAAAAAATTCAGCGGGTTTAGATCTCAGAGCAAATCTACAAGAATCAATAATTTTAAAACCATTAGAGAGAAAACTTATATCAACAGGTTTGTTTATAGAGTTACCCGAAGGTTACGAAGCACAAATTAGACCAAGAAGTGGACTGGCATTAAAGAATGGTATAACAGTTTTGAATACTCCCGGAACGATTGATGCAGATTATAGAGGTGAAATTGGAATAATTCTTGTTAATTTGTCAAATCAAGATTTTGAAATTAATAATGGTGATAGAATTTGCCAAATGATTATTGCTCGTTACCAACAGGTTGATTTGGTTCAGGTACAAGTTATTAATGAAACCGAAAGAGGAGCAGGCGGCTTCGGACATACAGGAAAAAATTAATTTATAACAGAAATAAAACTCTAAATATAATTAATAATGAATTAGTTCTAATTCGTGAAATTAGTGTCTAAAAATATTTAAAAATGAATATAATAATTCCAATGGCAGGTATGGGAAAGCGTATGAGACCGCATACTTTAACTGTTCCAAAACCATTAATATCAATAGCAGGAAAACCTATCGTTGCACATCTTGTTGATGAGCTTTCAAAAGTGTATAATGATAAAATTGATGAAATAGCTTTTATTGTTGGTGATTTCTCACAATCAGTAATTGAGGAATTAAAACAAATCGCCTTGTCGTATAATGCTGAGCCAAAAATTTACCATCAAACAGAACCTCTTGGAACTGCACATGCAGTTTATTGTGCATCTGAATCGTTAAAAGGTAATATTATTGTTGCTTTTGCAGACACTTTGTTTAAAGCAAATTTTTCAATAGACGAAAATGTAGATGGAACAATTTGGGTTAATAAAGTTGATAATCCTTCTTCGTTTGGAGTAGTAAAAATTGATAAAAATAAATTTATCTCAGATTTTATTGAAAAACCAAAAGAGTTTGTTTCCGACTTAGCAATAATTGGAATTTATTATTTTAAACAAGGAGAAATTCTAAA
>JAGLDO010000016.1 GCA_023145555.1 Bacteroidales bacterium | reverse complement strand
CGCTAAGCGGCTATAAATTGATAATTTTAGTTTTCGGAGTAGTCTCAATAATAAAAAGGTCAATAATCCGGAAAAATAATTAATGAAACATATAAAATTATTAATAATTCTGTTTTTTATATCTCAACAAATAGTAGCACAAACAGGTACGGTTCGTGGTTTTGTTTATGATAAAAGTAATGGAGAACCAATTATTTTTACAAATGTATACTTAAAAGGAACAGGTTATGGTGTTGCTACTGATGTTAACGGATACTATAATATTTCAAAAATAGAAGAAGGAAAGTATTTTTTAACAGTTAGTTATGTTGGCTACGAATTATTGAGTATTCCTATAACAGTTATAAAAGATAAAATACTTACTAAAAAATTATTTTTGATTAAATCATCAATAAGACTTGATGAATTTACTGTTACAGCAGAAAAACAAGAAAAGCAAAAAGCTATTTATGCATCAATTGTAAAAATTACTCCAAAACAAATTGAGAAGATACCATCAATGGGAAGTGAACCTGATTTAGCTCAATACTTACAAGTAGTTCCGGGAGTTATTTTTACAGGCGACCAAGGAGGTCAACTCTATATTCGTGGAGGCTCACCAATACAAAATAAAGTTCTTCTCGATGGAATGATTGTTTATAATCCATTTCACTCAATTGGTCTTTTTTCTGTTTTCGATTCAGATATAATACGTAATGCTGATATTTTTACCGGAGGCTTTAGTGCTGAATATGGTGGAAGAATATCTTCAATAATGGATATTACCACTCGTGACGGTAACAAACAACGTATTAGTGGAAAAATTTCTTCCAATACTTTTGGATCAAAATTGTTGTTAGAGGGACCAATAAAAAAGGCTACCAAATCTGGAGGTAATTCTTCATTTTTGTTATCTACCAAAACATCATACCTTGAACAAACATCAAAAAGTCTTTATAACTATGCAAATTCAGATGGATTGCCATTTAACTTTAATGACTTTTATGGTAAAATATCAATAAATTCAAACAATGGGTCAAAAGTTAGTTTTTTTGGATATAACTTTACCGACAAAGTAAATAACTACAAATTAATATCAGACCTTAATTGGAGTGAAGCAGGAGCAGGTACAAGTATTATTTTAATTCCCTCGAATTCATCGGTATTAATAAAAACAAATTTTTCATATTCACGATATTATATTGAACTTAACAGCCAAGACCAGACACCCAGAAACAGCCTTATTAACGGTTATAATTTTGGTCTGTCATTTATTTACTATTTTGGCGATGATAAATTAGATTATGGTGTAGAAACATTAGGTTTTAAAACAAATTTCGAATATACAAATTCTGTTGACAGGGAAATTTCTCAAGAAGAAAATACAACAGAGTTAGCAGGTTATGTTAAATATAAACACAGTTTTGGGAAACTTTTAATTGAACCAAGTTTCAGGTTGCAATATTACGCTTCTTTATCTGAAATATCGCCAGAACCAAGACTTGGGATGAAATATAAAATTAATGATGATTTTAGAGTGAAATTTGCGGGAGGATTTTATTCACAGAATTTAATAGCCAGCAATTCTGACCGCGATGTTGTAAATCTTTTTTCAGGATTTCTTTCGGGAACAAGTAATATTCAAAAGAAATTTGACGGAAAAGAGGTAAAAACAAAACTTCAAAAATCACAACATTTAATTTTAGGTGTAGAATACGATATTAACAATAGACTAAATTTAAATGTTGAAG
This sequence comes from Bacteroidales bacterium, assembly GCA_023145555.1. GTDB lineage: Bacteria > Bacteroidota > Bacteroidia > Bacteroidales > B39-G9 > B39-G9. Next base: position 4,780 of record JAGLDO010000016.1, on the reverse strand, counting down.
GTTATTTCAAAAATAACAGTCAACTTACAAACTTAAATCGAAATAAGATTTTTGATGATGTTTATAGCAACTATGATAAACCCGATTGTTTGAAAAAGGATTTTATTGTTGAAACAGGAGATGCATATGGGGTTGATTTTTTATTAAAGTATGATTATAAAAGAGTATTTTTATGGTTGGTTTATTCGTTAGGATATGTTGACAGAAATGCAGAAACTATTGACGAAAACAATCAAGTAGTTATAGAAAAATATTCTCCGCATTTTGACCGCAGACATAATATTAATTTTATTTCGTCGTACACTTTTGGCAAGAATTTGAACTGGGAATTTAGTGCACGTTGGAATATTGGTTCTGGGTTTCCGTTTACTCAAACATCAGGCTTTTATGAATTAATACCTTTTACCGATATAAATGCAGACTATACTACAACAAATGGTGAGTTAGGAACTGTTTATTCTAATATAAATAAAGGAAGACTTCCATATTATCACCGATTAGATTTTGCATTAAAACATAAATTTGAAATATCGGACAATTCAACACTTGAGGCATCATTTAGTGTTACAAATGTTTATAATCGTAATAATATTTTTTATTTTGACAGAGTTAAATACGAGAGAGTTGATCAACTTCCATTTTTACCAAGTTTTGGTTTAAATTTAAAATTTTAATGTTTTTAACTAAAATAATTTCATTAAAACTAACTCAAATAAAAATTTATTCGTTATTTTGTAATATTTTAATTCTTTAAAATTATTAAAAGGTGTCATCAACAAAATATATTTTCGTAACAGGAGGAGTAACCTCATCATTAGGTAAAGGAATAATTTCTGCTTCATTAGCAAAATTATTGCAAGCTCGTGGATATCGTGTAACAATACAAAAACTCGATCCTTATTTGAATATTGATCCGGGAACTTTAAATCCATATGAACATGGAGAGTGTTACGTTACCGAAGATGGAGCTGAAACCGACTTGGATTTAGGTCATTACGAACGTTTTTTAAACATTCCTACATCGCAGGCAAATAATGTTACAACAGGAAGAATCTATCAATCAGTAATTAACAAAGAGCGAAGAGGTGACTATTTAGGAAAAACAGTCCAAATTATACCTCACATTACTGATGAAATAAAACGAAGAATTAAACTTGTTGGTCAGAAAAAAAAGTTTGATGTAGTAATTACAGAAATTGGAGGTACCGTTGGTGATATCGAATCGTTTCCTTACGTTGAGGCAGTTCGTCAATTAAAATGGGAATTTGGTTCAGACTGTTTAGCAATTCACCTTACATTAGTTCCATATCTCTCGGCTGCTAAAGAATTAAAAACCAAACCTACTCAGCACTCAGTGAAAATGCTTTTAGAAAGTGGTGTTCAACCTGATATTCTGGTTTTGAGAACAGAAAAAGCATTAACTCTTGACATAAAAAAGAAAGTTGCATTGTTTTGTAATGTTAATATAAATTCAGTTATTGAATCAATAGATGCTTCTACTATTTACGAAGTACCTTTGTTAATGTATAAAGAAAAATTAGATTCAACTGTTTTAACAAAGCTAAATTTACCCACAAACAAAGACCCGGAATTAAAACCTTGGAAACAATTTTTATATAAACTAAAAAATCCAAAAAGAGAAGTTACAATAGGCTTGGTTGGTAAATATATTGAGTTGCCTGATGCATATAAATCTATAACAGAATCATTTATTCATGCAGGTGCAGCAAATGATTGTAAGGTAAATCTTGTTTCAATTTACTCAGGAAAAATCACAGAAGAAAACTGCAACGAGAAATTAAAAGACTTAAAAGGCATATTAGTAGCTCCCGGATTTGGACATAGAGGAATTGAAGGGAAAATTTTAGCAGTTAAATATGCTCGTGAAAATAACATACCATTTTTGGGAGTTTGTCTGGGTATGCAATGTGCAGTTGTTGAATTTGCACGAAATGTTTTAAATCTGAAAGATGCCAATTCTTCTGAAATGGACAGACAAACATCAAATCCTGTAATTGATATTATGGAAGAACAAAAAAATGTTTTAGAAAAAGGAGGAACAATGCGTCTTGGTGCATATTCATGTAAATTAAAAAAAGACACAAAAGCCTTTGAAATATATAACAAAAATGAAACTGTTGAAAGACATCGTCATCGATATGAATTTAATAATAATTATCTTGCTGATTTTGAAAAAGCAGGAATGATTGGATCAGGATTTAATACTGAAACAAATCTTGTTGAAATAATTGAGATACCAAAGCATAAATGGTTTGTTGGTGTACAGTTTCATCCTGAATATAAAAGTACAGTTATCAATCCTCATCCATTGTTTGTAAAATTTGTAAAAGCAACAATTTCCGAATAATCTAAATGCAATATTTTATTACCTTTGTCGTTGAAGTATTGACTTTTTACTAATAAATAAATAAAAAAAATAAAATGGACAAAAATTCTATTGTTGGAATGGTATTAATATTTCTTGTGTTAATTGGCTACAGCTATTTTACAAAACCATCTGAAGAAGAATTAGCTGCAGCAAAAATAAAACAGGATTCTATTACTATTGTTGAAAAAGAAAAATCTATAGAAGAAGCAAAAATAAAACAAGAAGTAAAAAATGCAGTTCCTGTTATTGAACCACAAGAAATATCTGAAACTACAAAAACCAAAAACCAATTAAATCAATATGGTTCATTTGCTAATGTTGCTCAAGGAGAGAATCAATTTGTTACTTTAGAAAATGATTTGATGAAAGTAAAATTTTCTTCAAAAGGAGGTAGGGTTTATTCAGTAGAACTAAAAAATTATGAAACTTTCGATTCTTTACCTGTAATACTTTTTGACGGAGATTCAACAATTTTTGGATTGAATTTTTTCGCACAAAATAGAGCAATTGCAACAAACGAATTGTTTTTTACACCAAGTACAACTCAAAATCAAATAGTTTCAGATTCAAGCAAATCAATATCTTTAAAGCTTAAATTATCTGATAATAAATATATTGAATATTTATACACACTTGAGGCTAACTCATACATGTTAAAGTTTGATATTAATTTGGTTGGCATGAATAATATTATTGCCAACAATTTAGACTATTTAACATTAAATTGGGAAACCAACATTCGTCGTCAAGAGAAAGGCAAAAAATGGGAAAGCGATAATACAACGGTATTTTATAAATATTTTCAAGATGAAGTTGATGAGTTAAGTATTAGATCAGACGAAGACAAAGAAGAATTAAAAACAAAAATTAAATGGGTTGCTTTTAAACAGCAGTTTTTTTCTTCAATTTTAGTAGCAGATAATTCTTTTCTCAATGGTTTCGTAAAAGTTAATAAAATTGAAGATTCCGAAAAATATTTAAAAAAATGTTATGCAGAACTAACTGTTCCATACCTAAGTAAACCTTCGGAAAACATCCCAATGAAATTTTATTTTGGACCTAATAAATATAAAACGCTTCACCAATACAAATTGAAATTTGAAGATGTTATTCCTTTAGGTTGGGGTATTTTTAGTTGGGTAAATAAATATGCAATAATTCCTCTTTTTAATTTGTTAGGTTCTTTTGTCTCTAATTATGGAATTGTAATATTATTAATGACACTTATTATAAAATTAGTATTATTCCCATTTACACGTAAATCATATCTTTCATCAGCAAAGATGAGAGTGTTAAAACCTCAAATTGACGAGTTGAGTAAAAAATTTCCTAAAAAAGAGGATGCAATGAAGAAACAACAAGCAACAATGGCCTTGTATAAAAAAGTTGGAGTAAATCCAATGGGTGGTTGCTTGCCAATGGTATTTCAAATGCCAATATTATTTGCTATGTTCAGGTTTTTCCCTTCTTCAATTGAATTGCGACATCAGGGATTTTTATGGGCTACAGATTTATCTTCTTATGACTCTGTTCTTAGTCTTCCTTTCACAATACCTTATTATGGTGATCATGTAAGTCTTTTTTGTTTATTAATGACTATTGTAAACCTTGTTTATGTTAGAATAAATAATGAACAAACAAACATGTCGAGCCAACAAATGCCCGGTATGAAACTAATGATGTATCTTATGCCGTTAATGATGTTATTTTGGTTTAACGATTATGCATCAGGTTTAAGCTATTATTATTTCCTTTCTCTTTTATTTACAGTTGCACAAACAATGTTTATTAAAAGTACTATTAACGAGAAAGCTCTTTTAGAAAAATTGAATTCTAATGTAAAAAAAACTGCTAAGAAATCAAAATTTCAACAAAAACTTGAACAAGCAGCTAAGAAAAAAGGTTATCCTCAAAATAGGAAATAGTATAATTAAACTGTAATCTTAATAATTAAATGTTTAATTCATTAAGATTGGTCAATATTAAAAATAAAAAAACCTCAAGTAATTGAGGTTTTTTTTTAGGACTAGTTATTATGAAATAAAAAAACTATTAATAAGTTCTTCGAAAATTTAATGTTGTCTACAGAAAAATTAGCAGAAGATGTATCAAAATTTTAAATCGAACTGAGGTTAATATATAATATCTTCAATAGCTCTTTTAACATTTTCAAAAGCACTATCGTCTTTAACAACATAGTTTGTTGCATTTTCTCTAACAAAGTCATAAACCAAATTGCCGTCCTCTTGTCCAGATAATATAATTACTTTTGCTTTTGGGTCAATTTGATGAATTTCTTTTAAGATTTCAAGTCCATCTTTAGCATCGTCGTTCTCATTATTTAAGAAATAATCAAGAACAATGACGTCTGGTTTTAAATTCATATGGTTT
>JAGLDO010000159.1 GCA_023145555.1 Bacteroidales bacterium | reverse complement strand
AATCATATTTCAGCAAAAAAGAGAATTCGTCAAGGCGAAAAAAGAAGATTGCATAATAAATTTTATGCTAAAACAACAAGAAGTGCTATTAGCAAATTAAGAGCAACCGAAGACAAGAACGTTGCCGAAGAATTATTGCCAAAAGTAGCATCAATGCTTGACAAGCTTGCAAAAAAGAATATTATTCATAAGAATAAAGCATCAAATTTAAAGTCAAGTTTAAATTTGCATGTTACTAGTTTATAAGCCATATCAAAAAAGTTAAAAGTCTTCGTAATGAAGACTTTTTTTTATATCTAAATAAAGAGTTTGGCAAAAAATAACTTAAGCATAAAAAACTGGTCTATTGATGACCGTCCTCGCGAAAAGTTTCTTTCTAAAGGCATTAACAGTCTTAGTAATGCCGAATTAATTGCAATTCTTATTGGCTCGGGAAATAAAAACGAAACTGCAGTCGATTTATCAAAAACAATACTTTCAAAAGCAAATAACAATCTACACGATTTAGGTAAACTTTCGATTAACGATTTTAAATCGTTTAATGGTATTGGTGATGCTAAAGCAATCACAATTATTGCCGCACTTGAATTAGGAAGACGCAGAAAATCAACTGAATCTTCAAACAAAGAAAAAATTACAAACAGTAAAGATATTTATAATATTTTCCATCCCATTTTATCTGATTTGCCATACGAAGAGTTTTGGGTGCTTTGTTTAAACAGACAAAATAAAGTTATCGAAAAACATAAAATTAGTCAAGGAGGAATTTCCGGAACTGTTATTGATGTAAAAATTATTTTAAAGCTGGCAGTTAATGAATTAGCATCTTCCGTTATTTTGTGCCACAACCATCCATCAGGGAATATGACACCAAGCAGCAATGATAAAAAAATTACTGATAAATTAATAAAGGCTTCTGAATATTTTGATATAAAAATTCTTGATCATATTATTGTTGCTGATGATAAATATTTTAGCTTTGCAGATAAAAATCTAATTTAATTAATTTTTTAAAATGATTAAAATTCTTGGTGATAAAAATTCAATTTTTAATCAGTTTATAGCTGAACTTCGTGACGAAAAAATTCAAAAAGACAGTATGCGTTTTAGACGTAATCTTGAACGAATTGGAGAAATTTTTGCTTATGAAATAAGTAAAGAATTAGATTATTCGCAAGAATCTGTTCATACACCACTTGGAATTGCTGATGTTCCTACAATAAAGCAACAACCGGTATTATCAACTGTGTTAAGAGCCGGTTTGCCATTGCATCAAGGTCTTTTAAACTATTTTGATAAAGCCGAAAACACTTTTATATCTGCTTACCGAAAATATGATGGTGACGGAACTTTTCATATTGAATTTGAATATATTACAGGACCTGTAATTGATGATAAAATTGTAATTATTTCTGATCCTATGTTGGCAACGGGAGCTTCAATGGTATTGGCTTATAAAGCAATGCTAAAAAAGGGAAATCCCAAACACACTCATATCGTTTCAATAATTGCCAGTAATGAAGGCGTTAATTATATTAAGAAAAATTTACCAAGCAATGATATCTCTATTTGGGTTGGTGCAGTAGACCAAGAACTTACAGTTAAATCTTATATTGTCCCGGGGCTTGGTGATGCAGGTGATTTAGCTTTTGGCAATAAAGAGTAATTTAACAAATGCTTAATAAGATTACATATATTATTTTTTTGGGTAGCATTAAATTTGCAATATCTCCTTTTTTTTCAATTTTACAATGTAATCACAGTATTGCTAAGACTATTCTTTTAACTTCAGTAGGAGGTACAATCGGAATTTTGTCATTTGCATTCTTAACAAAACCAATTTCAATTGCCTTTAACCTGATAGTTGATAAAACAAGAAAAAATTTATTTTTTAAGAAATTTATCTCTCAGTCGAAAATAATGAAAAAACAAAAAAGTGTTTTTTCAAAAAAAAACAGACGTGTAATTAGAGTAAAACAAAAATTTGGTTTGTTAGGCGTTGCAACTATAACACCTATTATATTATCTATCCCCGTAGGCACATTCATTGCAGTAAAATACTATAGTCTAAGCAGTAAAACATTATTGTTTCTAATTTCAGCAGTAATATTTTGGTCTGTTGCGCTTTCTTTTTTTGTTGCTTATGTATATTAAAATTTGTTGTTGGGTGCTTCAGAACCAATTTTGTTAACAATAAGATTATCTTTACATATAGATAACAGTTCGCTCACAGTAACATTCATTAATGGATGTAAAAATTCAGGTTTTATCTCACACATTGGTTTCAAAACAAATCTTCTGTTATGTAATTGTGAATGAGGTATAATTAAATCTTTCTCGTTTAAAATCATATCATCATAAAACAAAATATCAATATCTACTGTGCGTGATGAATATTGCCGGCTTCCTCTTCCTCTTCCTAAATTATTTTCTATGGTATGAATTTTTTTTAGTAATTCGTGAGGATTGAATTTTGTATTAATTAAAACAACTCTATTATAAAAATTTTGTTTGTGTTTAAAGCCCCATGGTTCGGTTTCGTAAATTGACGATTTAGTAATAATTGAACCTAATTCACTAACTATCAACTGTTCAGATTTTTGAATATAATAATTTCTGTCTCCTAAATTGCCTCCCAACAGTAAATATACTTTTGCCATAACTATATTTTTTAAAATGCAAAATTCAATATTTTTTCATACTTAAACAATATTTTTTTCCTATATTTTCAATTGTAAAATTATTTTGTTTTTACTATAAACATATTAAATTTGTAGAAACTTAAAATAAATTATTAATTTAAAATTATTTGCTCATGAAAAGTTTTTTAAAATACACTTTAGCAACCATAGTTGGTGTAATTATTGCTTCCTTTATTGGAGGTCTTATCTTTTTTGGTGTGGTGGGAAGCATTGTATCTTCAAGCAAAGATAAAACAGTTAAAATAAAGCCAAACACAATTCTTCACCTTAAGCTTAACAAGAAAATTGTAGACAGAGCATCTAACAACCCGATGGAGAATTTTAATTTTCAAGCATTTGAAGCGAAAAATAATTTAGGATTAAACGATATTCTTGAAAATATTAAAACTGCTAAAACAGATGATAACATTAAGGGGATTTACCTTGATTTAACAGTTATAAGAACGGGAATCGCAAGTATTGAAGAAATAAGAAATGCATTACTTGATTTTAAACAATCGAATAAATTTATTGTAAGCTATGCCGATTATTACACGCAATCAAGTTATTATTTAGCAACCGTTGCCGATACAATTTATCTTAACCCCGAAGGAATTATTGAACTTAAAGGTCTTCATGCAGAATTAATGTTTTTTAAAGGAGCATTAAAAAAGCTGGATGTTGAGCCTCAAATTATTCGTCACGGTAAATTTAAAAGTGCTGTTGAACCTTTTATGCTCGATAAAATGAGTGAAGCAAATCGTGAGCAATATAATGCTTTTATGGGTTCAATCTGGGATAAGTTTTTAAAAGGTATTTCTGAGCAAAGAAATATTTCAATAAAAGATTTAACAAATTATGTTGATAATCTTGCTATTAGAAATCCGAAAAGTGCTTTGAAGCATAAAATTATTGATGGTATAAAGTATAAAGATGAGATTATTTCTGAACTTAAAGACCGAGTAAAAATCGAACAAAACAAAAAATTAAGACTTATATCTATTTCTAAATATAAGAATGTACCCAAAAAACCTAAATATAAGCATTTAGTTAAAAATAAAATTGCTGTTATTTATGCAAGTGGCGAAATAAATATGGGCAAAGGCTCTGATAAAACAATTGGTGCAGAAAAATTATCAAGCACTATTCGTAAAGCACGTTTAGATACTACAATAAAAGCTGTTGTTTTAAGAGTAAATTCACCTGGAGGAAGTGCTTTAGCATCCGAAGTTATTTGGCGTGAGGTTTTTTTAACAAAAAAAGTTAAACCTGTTATTGCTTCAATGGGTGATGTTGCTGCTTCAGGAGGTTATTACATTTCTTGTGCAGCCGATACTATTGTTGCAAGTCCTAACACTATTACCGGTTCAATAGGAGTGTTTGGCCTTTTATGGAACGGCGAAAAATTTTTAAAAAATAAACTTGGCATAACTGTCGACAGAGTTAAAACAAACAAATATGCTGACTTAGGTTCAGTAACTCGCCGCATGACTGCTTCCGAAAGAGACATTATTCAAACCAGTGTAGAAGATATTTATGATACTTTTATTTCTCATGTGGCCGATGGTCGTAATATGACAAAAGAAGCTGTTGACGAAATTGGTCAGGGTAGAGTTTGGAGTGGAGAAAATGCTAAAGAAATAGGTTTAGTTGATGTATTTGGGGGATTAAACAAAGCTGTTGAAATTGCTGCTGAAAAGGCTAATCTTGAAAAATATCGTATTGTTTCATTACCAAAACAAGTAGACCCTTTTACACAAATAATGAAACAGCTTCAAGGTGATGTTGCAACTTCAATTATTAGAAATAAATTAGGTAGTGAATACAAATATTATGAAAGAATTCAACAGTTGACAAAAATCAATGGATGTCAGGCAAGAATTCCTTTTGATATTGACATTCACTAAACGTCTTGTGACCTTATTTTTTTAAATTTGCCTTCAACTTTCGGATTTTATGTCTAAAAAACGAAGGCAAATTTATAATTACAAATCTAAAATTTTAATTCTTAATATGTTTAAGTGGCTCTTATTTCCTTTTTCTATTATTTATGGATTTTTTGTTTCAATGCGAAACCTGTTTTTTGACTATAATATTATCAGATCACATGAATTTGATTTGCCTGTAATAAATGTTGGGAATATTACTGTTGGAGGAACAGGCAAAACACCACATGTAGAATATTTAGTTTCTTTGCTAAAAAACCAATTTAATATTGCTACTCTAAGTCGTGGATATAAGCGAGACACCAACGGGTTTTTAATTGCTCATGACAAATCCCCTGCTAAAAAAATTGGGGATGAGCCAAAACAAATAAAATCAAAATTCCCCAAAATAACTGTTGCTGTTGATGCTGACAGGGTCGATGGGATAAAAAAAATTATAAAAAAAATTAAGCCTTCTGCAATTATTCTCGATGATGCTTTTCAACACCGATATGTAAAATCAGGATTGTCAATATTACTTGTCGACTATAATAAACCTATTTATGAAGATAAATTATTACCCTATGGAAGACTTCGCGAAAGCTACCATGAGCATAAAAGAGCCGATATAATTATTGTCTCTAAATCACCAGAGCCAATTAGTCCACTCGAGAAAAGATTGTTTTCGAAAAATTTAAAACTTTATCCTTTTCAGCAACTATATTTTACAAAAATTAAATATAAGGATTTAATGTCGGTTTATAATAGTGAGACATCAGTTTCATTAAATAATTGTAAAGCTGAAAATTATTCTTTTTTGTTAATTACGGGTATTGCCAATCCTAAACCTTTGAAAAAGTATTTAAACAAATTTTCAAAAAACGTGCAACATATTGGTTTTAGAGATCATCATTCTTTTTCTAAACGAAATCTTGAAAAAATTATTAAAGAGTTTGAAAGAATACAAAACGACAAGAAAATTATTATTACTACTGAGAAAGATGCAATGCGATTAAGCGAATTAAAAAATATAGATTTATTTTCGAAGCTTCCTGTATTTTATCTGCCCATTGAGATTGAATTTTTAAATAATGAAGGCGACAAATTCAATAAAAGAATTATTGATTTTATTAAAAATTTTAACAAGATGAGAATATAAGAATAATTTTATTATAATTCACAATATAAAAAAATGACATTCCGTAATGAAATGTCATTTTTTTATTCCGTTTAAACACTAAATTATTTCAACTTACAATTAGGTAATAATTTTTCAAGTTTCCTTAATTGTTTTGGGCTAATGTTGTTATCCTTTATATAAATTCTTTTAAGCTTTGTTAGCTTCCCAATTTCTTGAGGGAAATTTGTTAATTGATTTTTGTTTAATGTAAGTGTTTTTAAATTATAAAGTTCACCTATTTCGGCAGGCAACGAATTTATTTGATTTTTAGAAACATCTAAACTTGTTAATCCTTTTAGTTTTCCAATCTCTACAGGAAGGTTAACAAGCTCGTTTTTAGATAAGTCGAGTGTAGTTAAGCCTGTCATTTTACCAATACTGCCCGATAAAGTATTTATATTATTATTTGACAAATTGAGTGTAGTTATATTATTTAACTGAAAAAATTCATCGGGTAACGTTCTTATTTTGTTAGGTGACAACTCAATTATTGATAAATTCACCAGTTTACCTATTTCTGCAGGCAAACCTGTAATTTTATTGTCAGATAAATTTAAAGTGTCAAGATTAGTTAATTCTCCAATTCGGGAAGGAATTTTTGTTAATTGATTCTCCGACAAATTTAACTTTGTCAATTTTGTTAAATTACCAATGCTTGATGGCAATTTGGTTAGTTTGTTTTTCGAAAGATTTAAACAAATTAAATTTTTAAGATTTCCAATCTCTGCAGGTAAAATGTTAATTTTGTTTGGTGACAAATTTAAAGTGTTGAGCTTTATCAGGTTTCCAATACCTGATGGTAAAGAGGTTAAATTGTTGTCGTGCAATTTAAGGGTAGTAAGATTAGTTAAATTGCCAATTCCGTCAGGCAGATTTGTTAATAAATTGTTCTGTAAGAATAATGTTGTTAAGTTAAGCAAATTCCCAACACCCGATGGAATTTGTTTTAATAGATTTTTATTTAACTTCAGTAGTTTTAAATTTTTTAATGCTCCAATATCTTCAGGAACTGTAGATAAACCATTGTTGTTTAATTTAAGTGTTTGCAGATTAATTAATTTGCCAATTTCAAAATTTAATGATTTTATTTTATTAGTACTTAGATCTAAGTTAATTAAGTTTGTTAACTTACTGAATTCAAATGGTATACCTTCTATTTCATTGTCCGATAAATTTAAACAAACAAGGTTTTTTAGCTTTGTTATCTCCGGTGAAATATTACTGAGTTGATTAATAGAGATGTTAAGTTTTTTTAGTTTAGATAAAGTCCATAATTCAGGAGGCAAACCACTAATCTGATTTTTAGAAAGATTAAGTGTTTCTAAATTTTTCAA
>JAGLDO010000158.1 GCA_023145555.1 Bacteroidales bacterium | reverse complement strand
ACCTGCATTAAACCCTGTTTTAACTCTATATATTTTGCCAATTTCTTTTCTAATGCTTCTAACTCAATATTAATATCTGTTATAATTGTTGCTATTTCTGTTTGTTCTTCTTTTGTTGGTGGTAATGGGATAACAATTTTATTTAAGTGAAATGGTCCAAAATTAGGCTGAGCACCACCTGTTATCATTAAATCAATTTGGTCTTTAAATAGATTTGATTTCAGAAAAATCAACAAATAATTATAATCTAAACCATTTATTGGTTTAAATCTGATAACACTTGTGTTCATTAATAACCTTAAATCTTGTTTTCTTACAACTGCAACTTTTGAATAAGAATTTCCAGAACTTGCCATAACAATATCTTTGTTGTCAATTTCAAAATGCTTATACATCTTTTCAAATTCTTGCATTGAAATGTGCCTGTCGGTTTTATCAAGATTTAAATAGCCATTAACAAGATTTGTAACATTAATAACCTTCATTCCTTTTTTTGTAAATTGCCAATTTCTTAAACCAGGACCTTCTTGAAACCAACATACTTTTGGTAACAGTTTTTCTTCCCAACCCTCTTTTGGGCTAAGCAATTTCTGCATTGCCCCTTTTTTAATAAGCTGTTTTTTAGCAATTTTTTTTTCGAGTGCTTGTATCAGGTTGTCGGTGTCGGATAGCACGGTGGCTATGGCGGTTTGTTCGGGTAGTGGGGGGAGGGGGATTTGGATTTGTTTTAAATTCCCTTTTGAAACGCCATATACTTTTAAACCAGTTGCAAGTTTATCATATTGAGTTTTAATAATTTTATTGGAATGAAGATATGCTTTAAACCCATTTGAAAAAACACCTTCTTTTCCTCTTAATAAAAATGTGTGAAGTCCAGAAATGGCTTTACTGTTTTCAATATTTCTCACTTCAACGCTTTTGCCAATACCCGCATAATCCTCAGAAGCATCAGCCATAATTAAATCACCATCTTTTATTAAGCTATAAGTTTTTAATTGCTCATTTCTTATAGTTGGTAATTCAAAATGTCTAAAATCTAAAAAATGCTCAAATTTTGTATGAATATCTCCATAATGCACATACTTAACATCAGCATCTTTTGATATTTCTGCTCGTGAATAAGATGCTGTTGATAAAAAATAAAACGCTTTATCAAAATTAATTACTTTCCAATCCTTAGGAATAGCGCCAATCTCTGTATTTTTATAGCCATCTTTAATTAATGGTGAATTATGAGTTGTGAATTGTGAATTTTTCTTATCATTCATCATTGATAATTCACCATTAACCATTGTGCCAGCATTCATCATTGTTTTATCTAATTTATCATTCATAATTCACCATTTATAATTTTGAGATAATATCATTAGCATCAATATCAAGTTTAGAAAAAGCAAACCATTTTTTGCCTGCATCTTTCAGGCTTGCCCCAAAATGATAAACTGTTTTATTATCAATAATTAAAAAACGGTCGTGCGATGTTGTCAGTTTTTTAAGTTCGATTTTTGGATATTGTGCATTATGTGTTTTTAAATCCTGCTTTACGATTTTATCAGCGGCTTTACTGTAAATAATTGCTTTTACATTTTTTTTTCGTTTTGTAAGTTGTTTAAAAACGGTATCATCAATATAGTTATCAATAAGAATAATAGAATTTTTAGCAGAGCGAATTATATCGGCAATCAATGCGTAAGCATCGAATATTTGTCCATCGTAAAAGACACCTTGCTTTGGGATAATACTTTTCTCTTCTAATGCTTTAAAAATCTGTTCAAATTTCTCATCAGATTTTAATTTATAGCCTAATTGTTTTTGTTCAATATTGTCTAACCTTTGGAACAATCCTGCATTTGTGGTAATAAATTTCCGCATTTTAACAAAGGCACGCATAAGCGAAACACTAACTTCTTCTGCTTTTTTGCTTTTTATAACCGCCGAAACAGCTGCAACTCCTTGCTCGGTGAACACATAAGGCAAAAAGCCACCAAGTTGTTTTCTTGAAGGTATCGCATTTTGCGATACCATAAAATCGACTTCTGGTTCTGTTAATTGAAACATAAAATCATTGGGGAATCGTGCTATATTTCTTTTTACTTGTTCTCTAAGCCTTATTGGTTTTACTTCATAAAATATTGCAATATCCTTATCAAGTATAACTTGAACACCACGAATAGTGAAAATTTTATTTTGTATATTTTCTATTTTAATTATTTCAGTCATAGTTTAAATCCCATTTTTTCAAGATGAGCATTTACTTTAGCTTCGACTTCGCTCAGCTCAAGGCTTATTTCTCCAAGTGTGCTTTCATAGCGTTCTGCCAGTTCTTTTATACGGTTAGTCAGGCGTTGGCTAATGTGGTCAATTTCTCCTTTTACAGCAGTTTCTATGTTATGCATCCATTTATCATCTACTACCAATTGTTTTACTTTATCTTCGGTAAGTGTTGGGTATTTGGCATAGAGTTTATTGTCCAAATCTTTTTCGGTTTGTTTTATTTTTTTGTTGATTTCTGTTTGCTTTGTGAGTAAATTGAGATATTGAGTTAAGACTGCCAATTCCTCTTTGGCTTCGACAAGCTCAGCCACCGAAGAATTGCCTTTAATCTCTTTTATACGTTTAGTGATTTCGGCTTTGTTTACTTTTTCGAGTTCTGCAAAATAACCATCTTCTGCACTGTTTTCTTCTTCGACTTCGACAAGCTCA
>JAGLDO010000157.1 GCA_023145555.1 Bacteroidales bacterium | reverse complement strand
ATAATTAAATCTAAAAAAAAATTAACTTTCATCAATAGTAAAAAATATTGTTAATGTTTTACTAATGAACTTTTTTTAGCAACTTGTAAAAATGGATATATAGAAGCATTACAAATTAACGGTAAGGTAAAAATGAAAAGACTTCCTTTCCCTAATTCACTATCAACCCAAATCTCTCCAGCATTTTTTTCCACAAATTCTTTGCAAAGAATTAATCCTAAACCAGTTCCTTTTTCACCTATCGTACCCTTAGTAGATTGATTTTTGCTTAATCTAAATATATTGTTCTTCGTTTCCTCATCTATTCCTACTCCATTATCTTCAATTTTTATTATTGCTTTATTTTCTAATATATTTGCAGATAAAATAACTTTGCCGTTAACATTAGTAAATTTTAAAGCATTTGTTATTAAATTATCTAAAATACATATTAACATATTTTTATCAGCCTTCACGGTTATGTTGTCTACTAAAAAATAACTTATAGATATTTTTTTTGCTCTTGCAGTTTCTTTGTGCAAATCAACAATATATTTAAACAGTGGTTTTAATGAAATTTGTTCGGCTTCAAAAGGCATTTTACCCCGTACAGAGGATGCCCAAAGTAAAAGATTTTCTAATAATTTATAAGTTTTTTTTGCACTATTTGCAATGTTAGAAATATAATTTCTTTTTTCCTTTTCATTATTATTCTCATTATTTAACAACAATAAATTTGAGAATCCAATTATTACATTAAAATGACT
Source organism: Bacteroidales bacterium (assembly GCA_023145555.1). Taxonomy (GTDB): domain Bacteria; phylum Bacteroidota; class Bacteroidia; order Bacteroidales; family B39-G9; genus B39-G9. The sequence continues at coordinate 5,486 of JAGLDO010000157.1, read as the reverse complement.
TTTTAAATTATGTGCAATAATTGAAAAAAATTTATCTTTTGTAGCATTACATTCTATTAATTTTTTTTCATTTTCTTTTAATTTTTGTATTTCTTTTTCCTTTTTTAAGATTAGCTTCACATGCTTTTTTTTGAATTGAATAAATTTAGATTCTAATCCTTCAATTTTATGTTCTAATTCTTCATGTGTCGGTTTTGTATTTTCCATTTTATATAATACTGATCTAATAATATAAAATTATATTTATAACATGAATATTACAACTTCATTTCACTTCAATTTTAACTATCAATAAATCAAAGTCGTATGGCACTTTTTTTTTTGAAATAATAGAGAAAAATGAAATTTTGCTAATTTTTGTTACTTGAAATACAAACCGATTTTGCAGATTTTAAAGCTATGTAGTACAAAAATAAATTAACCCGCTTTTTTTGTCAGGCACAAAAAGCACAGACAAAAAAATGATTAAATAATTAACAATTATTTTTTAAAACCATTAGTGTCCGACAAAAATTAACTATATGCTCTAAAAGGTGCGAATAAATTGATGTTTTTTGACAGGTCGCCCTTACAGGGCTAACTTATTAGAATACTATATTTTGCTATAAACAGTACGCCCTTAACAGGGCTTAATAAAAGCCACGTAGTGGCGAAATATTTATAAAACAATGGTTTATAATAAATTTGGTAGTGCCGTAGGTACGACCTGTATTTAATATTTATACAATTTCCCAAAATTTATCGGACACCAATATTATAAAACATATAAATACAGATATTCCTTAGCTAATATTGGCTTTCGGATTACAAATACGAAAAAGCGGGTTGGTAAAAATAAGATAATATTTATATTGAGCATAGTCGAAATAAGGTTAAAAACACCGTGATATTTAATTACTACTAAGGTTAAAACAAAAATAAATAAGGTTTGAGACTACTCCGAAAAGTTTAAAAAACTCAAAAATAAGTATTTTAGTGTCGGCGTAAATTTGCTAACTCGCTGATTATAAGACAATAACCTTGTAGTCTTTTTATGAAAATATTCACACCGACACTTTTCGGATATACAGTTTTTTTATTTTGTCATGATGAACTTGTTTCTGCATCTGTTTATAGAATTAATGGGATTCCGAAACAAGTTCGGAATGACGAAAAATTTAAAATACTACACCACTGGTGCTTTTAGGGATTGAACATTACTGTATTTCAATTATTTAGTCAAGTGCGAAACTTCAGTTGTAATTTATTTAAAAAAATTATAGTCGGTATAATCTTTAGATATTTTTTGCGGTGACTTAATAATCAGACTGTTGGCTTTGTCAAGCAAACCAAGATTAAGGTAGCTCAATTTTACATAATTCATTAAAGGTAAATAAGAAGAAGCTATTTCGTAAGACAACAGATTTTGTTTTTCATATTTTTCGTAAAGGAATAACAATTCTCTGTATCTTCCACAAAAATATAAGGCTTGAAATAATTCGGATAGAATAGCTGTTTTGTATAAATTATTATTAAATTTCAACATTTGGTTTTCTAATAACAGAATGGTTTCTTCCAACTTTTTATTACTAAGATTGTTTGACAGAAACAGATATACTAAATATGAAGAATGATATCTCGCAATAGGATAAGCATCTGCTATGTTTTCGAAACATACCTCTCTTTGGTCGAAATGCTTTGTTAGCAGATATCCTTTTTGAAGAGTTTTCTTTTTTTGATTTGTCTTTAAATAATTTAAAAATTTAATTGTATTGACAAAAATAAAGTCACGTTTTGATTTTATTTTTTCTTTCGGGTTAATATATTTTTCATACTCTGATAAGGAATCTGCATAATAAACACTAAGAAAATCTATATCAACAAAAGTTTCGTAGAAATATAATCTACCTTCAGGCATTTTTGCCAATTTTGGCAATAATATGTTTCTTGCTTCTCGGTCTTTTCTAAAAACTTCTCCAAATATTTCACTAATTTTTTTTTGTGTATCGCCAAGACTTATATTAATAGGTAAAAGTTTAAGATATTCTAAAACGGTTTTGAAATTATGATTTTTCAGACTAATCTCAAATAACTTTAAAGCCATTGCATCGGGCACAATGTTTTCTTTTAATGATAAATGTGGTTCATCCTCATTTTTACAAAAATGTTCCCAATTATTAAATCCGACAAACTCAGATAATACATTTAGAGTATTTTTTGATGGAAATGTTTTTATTGCAACTAATTCATAAAGACGTTGCAATGTTGATGAAGATATTTTTTTTTGAGTTCTTTCAAATATTTTTTCTGATAAATCATTTGTTGTTCTAACAGATATAACTTCTGATTGTATTTCCTGTTTAACTTTTTCTTTTAAAACTTCAATGTAATAGCTTGTCTTCACCTTTTTATAAAAAATTACTTATCAAAAATTTAATTATCAAATTAGTATTCTCAACTTTAAATGCTTGTGTATCTTGTTTAAAACATATTCGTTTTAAATAAAACGAAGTAAGTTAAAAAAACGCCAAACCAACTATTATTTTCTGACAGAGAAAATAAATTTTGAACCTTTATTTAATTCACTGTCAACCCAAATTTCGCCATCAGATTTTTCTATCAGCTCTTTACATAAATAGAGTCCCAGCCCGGTTCCTTTTTCATCTGCAGTGCCAATTTTTAAAGTTTGTTTGTCAATTTTAAAAAGGTTTTGTATTTCGTAGTCACTCAATCCTATTCCTGTATCGGCAACTTCAATTTCTAATTTTGCACCTAAGTCATTAGCACTGATTTTCACAGTACCGTTTTCATTAGAAAATTTTATTGCATTAGAAACCAAATTTCTAATAATGGTTGAAACAACTTCTTTATCAACAAAAGCATAAGTGTTTTTCTTAATTGTTGAGACAAGGTTTATTTTCTTTATCTGAGCATTTACTCTAAACAATTCTATGCAATTATCAACAATGCCTGACAAATCTATTTTTTCGGGTTTAAGCACAAATCCACCAATTTGAGTTTTTGACCAATGAAGCAAATTATCTAAAAATATAAACAGTTGGTTTGATGACTTATTTAACTGTTGGATAAATTGTAATAATTTTTCTTTTTCAAGAGTTTCAAAATTATCATTCATATAATCACTAACTGAAATTAAGGCAGATAAAGGATTTTTAATGTCGTGAGCCACAATTGAAAGAAACCTGTCTTTGGCAGTATTATCTTCTTTTAATGCATTTTCATTATTCTTAAGTTCAATATTTTTTTGTTCTAATTGTTGATTATCGCTACTTAATAAGTCGTTGATTTTTTGTTTTAATCTGCAACGTTTATAGAGTTGAAACAAAAGAAAAACAATAAGCACAAAGCATATTAATAAGAAATTTCTTAGATTACGTTGTGATTTTAATTCTAATACTTTAATTTGTTTTTCTTGTTTTAAAATATCTATCTCTTTTTCTTTTTTCTCTGTTTCATAACGAATTTGTAATTCTGCAATTTTTTTTGTGTTTCCTTGATTAAAAATGCTGTCTTTATGATTTGAAAAAAGTTCGAAATACTGAAGAGATTTTTTATAGTCACCTATGTTTGAATATAAAACATAAAAATCATAACAAATATTTTTTAATAATTCTTGTTCTTTTATCTTGTTTGCAATTTCAATAGAATTTTTTAGATAAGGCAATGCTTTTGAATATTTTTTATTTTCTATATATAATTCAGCAACATTTTTCGATGTGTTTGCTATTCCACTCTTATCGTTAATTGTTTTTCTAATTTTTAATGATTTAAGATAATAATCTAAAGCTTTACCGGATTTTTTCAATTCCTGATAATAATTACCAATGTTATTAACGATTTCCGAAGATCCTTTTTTGTCGCCTATATCAGTATAAATCTGCAATGATTTTTGGTAATATTCTAATGACTTGTCATATTTTTTAAGGTCTCTATATATCAATCCAACATTATTTAAAGACTTGGCTATATATTTTTTGTCGCCAACTTGTTGTCTTATTTTCAAGGCTTTAAGATAATAATTTAAAGCATTTTTGTATTTATTAGAAATCCAGTAAACACTTCCGATATTGTTTAAAGAACTGGCAATAAGTATTTTATCACCAACCCCTTGATAAATAGTTAATGCTTTTCTATAATATTCTATTGATTTATTATAATTAGTTAAGTCTTTGTAAATAGTCGCAATATTATTTAATGATGCTGCAATATCTTTTTTATCGCCAACTTGCTCTCTAATATTTAGAGCTTTCATATAATAATCTAAAGCAATATCGTATTTATTTATTTTCCAGTAAACACTTCCAATATTATTGAGAGAAAAAGCTATTGCTTGTTTATTGCCAATATTATTTTTAATTTTTAACGATTGTTTATAATAATCAATAGCTTTGTCATAGTTATTAAGGTTTTTATATACCATTCCAATGTTGTTAAGAGAGTTGGCAATTCCAATATCATCACCAATTTTTTCTCTAATGGTAAGCGATTGTAAATAATATTCAAGTGCTTTTTTATTATTATTCAACTTCCAATAAACGCTTCCAATATTGTTTAATGAATATGCAATATCTTTTTTATTTCCAATTTTTTCTTTTATTGCTAATGATTTAATATGGTATTCAAGTGATTTTTTATAATTACTTAAATCTTTATAAACTATTCCAAGGTTATTTAATGACCTTGCAATGCCTTTCTTATCATCTATTTCTTTTCTGTATTTTAACGATTTTTGGTAGTTCTCAATTGCTTTATCATAATCGCCTAATTTCCAATATACTCCGGCAACATTATTTAACGAATATGCAAGTGATTTTTTATCATTAATCTTCGAATTTATTTCTAATGCTTGTAAATAATAACTCAATGCTTTTTTGTAATTATTCAAATCGCGATATACAATACCAATTTTATTTAACGTATTAGCAATCTGTTTTTTATCTCCAATCTTATTTCTAATTTTTAGTGCTTGTTGATAATAATCTAAAGCCTTGTCGTAAATATTCGTTTTCCAATAAACATTTCCAATATAGTTTAATGAACTTGCAATTCCGGATTTATTTCTTTTCTTTTTACTAACATCAATCGACTTATTATAATAATTTACTGCTTTATCAAATTGATTTAAAAAATAATATGCTGTACCAATATTGTTTAAGGCATTAGCTTTCTCCTTTTTATTGCCGGAACGAATTGCAGCAGACAATCCTTGATTGGCATACTTCAGAGCCTTTTCAGGCGAAATTGTTAAATATTCAGAAGATAAAGCATTTAATATAAGAGTTCGCTCATCGCTAACAGCTGTTTTTAATTTATTTTCGAGACTATCAATTTTATTTTGATTTATTGCTGCCGATAAATTAATAGTGCTACTAATAAAAAATAAAAAAAATATTATAAATTTTGTTTTAAACATATTGTAACAATTAATATTTGAAATTATTGAGTACACTCCGAAAAATATTTTTCGTCGTTGCAATCCGCCAGCG
>JAGLDO010000156.1 GCA_023145555.1 Bacteroidales bacterium | reverse complement strand
TTTTTCTAATTGTATTTCATTATTTGTGAATGATTGTTCTTTAAAAACAGAAATGCCGATTGGCATTTTGTCTGCCTCTATTTCAGAGAGTTCTCCTTCTCTAATTAAATACAAAGGATTATGAGCTCCTGCATATTGCAATTGGTTTGTTTCATTATCGATAATACACAATGCAATATCCATACCATCGGCAGGTTCATCGAAACGACCTGTTTGATGAAGTGAAGTTTTTACATTTTCTCTCAGTAGATTTAAAATCTCGTTTGCTCGGGTTAACTCATTTTTATTGACAATCTCATTAAGGAAAGAAACTCCAAGCATACTCATAAATGCGCCCGGAACACCATGACCGGTACAATCGGCTGCTACAACAACTGTTTTTGAGCCTTTATTATCTTTATTTGGAATTTGTGCTATCCAGTAAAAATCTCCGCTTACAATGTCTCTGGGATTGAAAAAAATAAAATGTTCGGGTAAGATTTGGTTTATATAATCTCCGGGAGGTAATACTGCATTTTGAATTCTACTTGCATATTCAATGCTGTCGGTCATTTTTCGTTTCTGTATTGTTATTTGGTCTCTTTGTTGGGTTGCTAAATCGCGCTGTGCTTCAATTTCATGATTTTGTTCTTCAATTGCATCGCGTTGTGCTTGTATTTCTTCTTTTTGATGTAATATCTCTTTATTCTTTAATTCTAAAAGTTCGTAAGCTTTCTTAATGCGATTCTTTTGTTTGAATAGAATAAATGAAAAAATTAAAATTACTATCAAAACAGAAACAACTGAATAAATAAATATTCTTTGTCTCTTTATTTCTTCGTGATTTTTGGCTAATTCTAATTCTTTTAGTTTTTTATCTTTGTTTAACAGCTGAATTTCTTTTTCTTTCTTCTCTGTTTCATATCTAATTTGCATATCTGCTATTCTCTTTATACTCTCGCGATTGAGTATGCTGTCTTTTTCATTTGAATATGCCTGATAATTTTCATAAGCTTTTCTATAATTGCCTTTTTGTGCATATAATTTCGAGAAGGATAAATATGTATCTTTTATTAAATTTTTATTCTTTAACTCTTTAGCGAATTTTAATGATTTTTTTAAATATTTTAATGCTTCATTAAAATTTTTATTCATCAGATATATTTCTCCAATATCTTTTGATGAAATAGCAATTCCACTCTTATCATTAATCTCTGTTCTTATTTTTAACGATTTTTTAAAATAATCGAGAGAAGTAATTGCATCGCCGGTTTTCTTATACAAGTTACCGACATTATTTAATAACAATGCAGAATTTTTTAAATCGCCAATATGTTGATATATATTTAATGCCCTTTGATAATGTAAAACAGATTGCTTACTATTATTCAAATTTTTATAAATAAGTCCAATATTATTTTCTGAACGTGCAATTAAAATCTTATCGCCTACATCTTGTCTTAAATCAAGTGCTTTTTTATAATATTCCAAAGCTTTTTCAAAATCCTTGCTTTTCCAGTAAATACTGCCAATAAAATTGTAAGAATTTGCTATAAGAGTATTGTCTCCAATTTCCTGATATATTTTTAAAGCACTGTTGTAGTATTCCAAAGCTTTTTCAAAATTATTTAAATCTTTGTATATAAGACCAATATTGTTTAAAGAAGCTGCAATAAAAACCTCATTTCCAATGTGTTCACGTATTTCTAATGACTTCAGATAATTTTCAAGTGCTAATTTGTAACTGCTCAATTTCCAATAAACACTTCCAATATTATTATATGAAATAGCAATTCCTTGATTATTATTAATTTCCTTTCTTATGTTTAGTGATTTTGTAAAATAATCTAAAGCTTTATCATAATCATTAAGATTTTTATATACGGTTCCAATGTTATTTAATGAATTTGCAATATCAATCTTATCATCAATTATTTCTCTAATAGAAAGCGATTTTTTGTAATAATCTAAAGCATTTTTATAATTATTCAATTTTAAATATACGCTGCCAATATTATTATAGGCTGAAGCAATTTCTTTCTTATCACCTAATTGTAGCCTAATTTGTAACGATTTTTTATAAAAATCTAAAGCCTTCTCATAATTGCTTAATCCTTTATAAACCATCCCAATATTATTAAGCGAAGCAGAAATATTAACACTATCGTTCAACTCAAAGCGAATATCTAACGATTGTTTATAATATTCTAAAGCTTTAACGTAATTACTCAATTTCCAATAAACGCTACCAATATTGTTCAAGGATGAAGCTATTCCAGTCTTATCATCAATCTCTTTGTTTACGGTTAACGATTGTTGATGATAGTTCAAGGCATTTTCAAAATCATTTAAGTTTTTGTAAGCAAAGCCTATTTGACTTAATGTAAAAGCAACAACTTTTTTATTGTCTGAATTGCTGGCTATATTTTTTAAACTATCGATGTTTATTGCTGATGATGATATGCTTATAAGAAATGCTGTTAGTAAAAGTAATAATCTATTCATAGATGTTATTATTGATAAACAGTTATTTGTTTTAGTTATTTCTCTATAAAAATACTTTATTTCTCTGTATTTTCATATTAAAATTTTATTTTTTTAACTCTGTAATTTTGCTCCTTGCTTGTCCTTCATAAAATTTTGTTGTTAATTCATCTTTATTAGAAAGCTGTTTTGCAGATTTTATCAGCTCTCCATCTTTATAAGTTATTGAATATCCTTTTTTTAGAATATGAGTCGGGTCTGAATGCTCAACAGTATTTTTGAAAATTTCAAGTTTTTGTTTTTCATTTAAGAGGCGTTTATTAACACTATTGTTAACATTCTTCATCAAGAGAGATATGTTATGCTCTTTATCAGAAATAAAATTATTCATTTTATAATGAATATTGGTAGTATTTTGTTTTAAGCTTGTTTCTTTTTTCTCAAAAAAATTCTTTGTCGAATTTTTAAGTTTGTTAGTGTATAAAAGTAAATCGTTATGGTTCGATTGTATAATTTGTTTAACAAGAGGTGAAAATGTGTATTTCAAATAATCTAATTCTGCTATTTTTTCATTAATGATATCATTAACATTATTAATAAAATTATTTTGCAAGTCAAATAAATACTCGTCGAAACTCTCAATGCGTGAGATTAAAAATTCGGCTGCGGCAGTAGGTGTTTTAACTTTTACGTTTGCAACAATATCAACAATAGTATCGTCACGTTCATGTCCAATACCTGAAATAACCGGCAACGGGAACTGTGTAATGTTATATGCTAACCAATAATTATCGAAACAACTTAAATCGGATTTTGAACCTCCTCCCCTAATAATAACAACGAGGTCGAAAAAATCTTCGTATTTATAAATTTTATCTAATGCTTTAATAATTGATTCTTCGGCTTTATCGCCTTGCATTAATGCCGGAAACAATTTATAATAAAATTTATATCCATTATCATTATTCTCCAATTGATTAACAAAATCGCCATAACCTGCTGCAGTATCTGATGAAATTACAGCAATTTTTTGAGCAACGACTGGTATTTCCAGCTCCTTATTCATACCAATAACACCTTCATCTTCAAGCTTTTTTATAATTTCGATTCGTCTTTTTGCTAAATCACCAATGGTATATGTGGGTTCAATATCAATAATATTTAAACTCATACCATATATCTCATGAAATTCAACAGAAACATTAACCATAATTTTTAATCCTGCTGACAGTTCTCTACCCGTTGAAGTTTCAAAATATGGTTTTATCATTCGAAAAGTATATGCCCAAATTGTTGCTCGTGATTTTGCTGTTATCTTTTCAGATAATTCGTCTTTATCAATCAACTCTATATAGCAATGACCTGTACGATTAATATTAATCTCACTAATCTCTGCAACAATCCAATAAGAATCATTAAAAGCATTTTTTACGGCCTTTTTAATGTTGTTGTTTAATTCAGTTAACGAGAGAGCATTATTGTCCATATTAGCATTATATTAAAGTATCAAAGCTAATTAAAAAAAATAGAGACACAAAGAATTAGGAATTAAGAATTAGGAATTAGGGAGTATTATTTTAAGCTGAGTTAGATTATTAATCAACTATAAATAAAAAATTCCAAACAGGAAAAAAATACGAATCGCCGATAGAGCAATTTAAAATACTCAAAAAGTCAAATTTCTCAAATCTGAGTCTGCTCCGAAAAGTGTTTTTCGTCATTGCGATCCGCCACCTGGCGGAGAAGTAATCTCAACATGTTGAATTACAAAACTATAGATTGCTTCGCCCTCGCAATGACGGCT
>JAGLDO010000155.1 GCA_023145555.1 Bacteroidales bacterium | reverse complement strand
ATAAACACATGCGAAAATTTGCTTTTATATTATTCTTGTTTTTGATGCAAATGAATATTAAAGCATATTCACAATCAAAAGTGGGATCGTGGCGGGAGCACTTGCCTTTTTCTCATGCAACTTGTGTTGCCGAGGTTGAAGATAAAATTTTTTCTGCTTCCGAAGCAGGATTGTTTTCGTACAATAAAGCTGACAACTCGATTGAGACACTAACAAAAAATAATGGTTTGTCTGACAATTCAATAAGCACAATTAATTATAGTAATAGTTTAAAAACATTAGTGGTTGCTTATTCTAATGGAAATATTGATTTAGTAAGCAATTATTTTATTTATAATATTTCTGATATTAAACGAAAAGATTTGTCAGGATCTAAAAAAATAAATAACATTTTATTTATTGACAATTTTGCCTATTTATCTTGTGATTTTGGAATCGTTGTGTTAGATGTTGAAAAAAAAGAAATTAAAGACACATATTTTATTGGTGAAGGAGGCGTTTCGGTAAGAATTTTTGACATGACTTTTGATGGCACCTACCTTTATGCTGCCACAGAAAACGGAATATATCAGGCAGATATTAATTCTGCAAATTTATTAAATTATCAAAATTGGCATCGTTTTACAAACTTACCTATTTATGACAAGTCGTTTAATACAATTACTTTTTTCAATAATAATGTTTATGTAAATTATTCCGGCGAACAAGAAATTTCAGATACTATTTATGTTTATAATGGAACAGATTGGAATTATTTTGATACAACGATAACAACAACAAAGGCTCTCGATAATTTTTATGACAATTTAATTGTTGTTGAAAATTGGCATGTTAATGTTTTTAATAAAACAAAAGAGAGAATTAGACATTTTTTTACTCCTGAAAGCAAACATGCAATTATAGATAAAGACAATATTCTTTGGATTGCAGATTACCAGGAGGGTTTGGTGCAAAATGATGAAAGCTGGCATAAGCAGATAATTTGTCCAAACGGACCAATTGATACAAAAGTTTTTGATATGGCTTTTAGTAATGATAATTTATGGGTAGCTTCAGGAGGAAGAACAAATTCGTGGGGAAATGTTTATAATTCAGCAAAGGCTTATTCATTTATAAATGAACAATGGACATCTTATTCAGAAAAAACAATACCGGAGATTAAAGATGTTCGTGATATTGTTAATGTTGCCATAAACCCAAGCAATACAAATAACGTGTTTTTGGGAACATGGGGATATGGAATTATTGAATTTAATAATAATGTTTTTACAAAAGTTTATAATGAAGACAATACAAATAATGCTTTACAAAATATTTCAAACTTCACCCCCCATGCTTATGTACGAATAGGAGGAATGGCTTTTGATTACGATAATAATTTATGGATAACAAATTCGTTAGTTGAAAATCCAATCGTTGTTAAAAAAGCAAATGGAGATTGGCTTAATTATAATTTTCAAAATCAAATTAGCAATATTGATGTTGGTGAAATTATTGTTACTCAGAATGATGATAAATGGGTTGTCTTACCAAGAGGAAAGGGTTTGTTCGTTTTTAATACAAACAACACAATTGATAATTTTAGTGACGATACGCATAAAAAAGTTAGTCTTTTAAATGATAAAGGAAAAATTATTTCAAATGATATTTATTCAATAGCAGAAGATTTGGAAGGAGAAATATGGATAGGAACAGACAAAGGTGTTGTTGTTATTTATAATCCACAAAATGTTTTATCAAATAATAGCTATTCTGCCACACAACCAATAATTGAAGTTAATGGAAACGCACAGCATTTGTTGTCAACAGAAACGGTATCTGCAATAGCTGTTGATGGTGCTAATAGGAAGTGGTTTGGAACACAAAGCGGTGGAGCTTTTTTAGTTTCTGATGATGGAGAAAAACAGATTCTTAATTTTAATGTTGATAATAGTCCTTTACCGTCAAATAATATAACAAGCATTTCAATTAATCATAATACCGGAGAGGTGTTTTTTGGAACAAGTTTTGGTATTGTTTCATACAAAAGTACTGCAACCAAGGGAAACAAAGATTTTGGCGGAGTATATGTTTACCCAAATCCGGTTAAGCCCGATTATGATGGCTTAATTACAATTAAGGGGCTTGTCGCCGATGTTAATGTCAAAATTACTGATATTTCGGGAAATCTTGTTTATGAAACAAATGCAAATGGAGGAGAAGCTGTTTGGAATGGCAGGACTTTTTCAGGAGAAAAAGTACACACCGGAGTGTATGTTGTTTTTTGCACTAACGACGATGGTTCAGAATCGTTTATTACCAAATTGTTATTTGTTAATTAGGGATTACAAATCCCGAACAGCAGTTATTAACTGAGGTATTAAATTAAAACATTATAAATGTTACAACAAAACAATAAATGCTTAATAAAACAAGAGGGATAATTTTACACCAAATTAAGTATTCTGATTCAAGTAAAATTATAAATGTTTATACTGAAAAGTTTGGAAGGCAGGATTTTATAATTTCAGAATCGAAAAGCAAAAAAACAAAAAGCAAACATAATGTTTTGCAAGCATTGTTTTTAGTTGAAATAGATGCTTATGTAAAAAACAGTCGTCAGCTACAACGAATCAAGGAAATAAAAAACATTTATCCATTCAAAACAATACCCTATAATATCTCGAAAAGCACTATTGTACAGTTTATTGCTGAAATATTATACAAATCTTTGCTACCTGACGATATAAATGAGAATCTGTTTAATTTTTTATTTCAATCAATTAAATTACTTGATGAAGAAATAAAAGGCGTTTCAAATTTTCATTTGCTTTTGTTGGTTCATTTGACAAAATTTTTGGGGTTTTTCCCAAGTGGGCAATATTCCGAAGAAGCAACTTTTTTCGATTTGCTCGAAGGTCGTTTTGTTATGTTGCCACCAATACACAAAAAATTTATTAATCAGGAAAACAGTGTTGTTTTTGGCAAGATATTAAATTTGTCTTTTGATAAATTAAATCAAATTCAAATTTCAAACAGTATTAGAAGTCAACTATTAGATAGTATAATTGAATATTATCAGCTTCACATCTTATCATTTAAAGAAATAAAATCATTACAAATTTTTAAATCTGTTTTTGAATAAACAAAGAAATTTTAATTGTTGAAATTTTTTATATTTTTGTCGACCCAAAAGGGGGGGAATTAAAAAAACAATAATGATATATCCAAATACAATAGCATCAAAATTACCAAATATAGGAACAACCATTTTTGCAATTATGTCAAACTTGGCAGATGAGCACAATGCAATAAATTTGTCAAGAGGGTTTCCTGATTTTAATTGTTCCAAAAAACTTATCAGTCTTGTAAATAAATATATGAACAAAGGCTATAACCAATATTGTCCAATTGAAGGAATAATGCCTTTGCGTGAAGTAATTTCGAGAAAAACCGAAGAAATATATTCTGCAAAATATAATCCCGAAACAGAAATAACAATTACAAGCGGAGCAACCGAAGCAATAAATGCAGCAATAACAGCATTTGTTCAAGATGGTGATCAGGTTATAGTTTTAGAACCGGCTTACGACTGTTATGTTCCTGCAATTAAATTAGCAGGAGGTCAACCAATTTTTTCTCTTCTTAAAGAGCCTGATTATCATATTGATTGGGAAGAATTACAAAAAAATATTACTCCTCAAACAAAAATGATTATACTTAATACTCCACAAAATCCAACAGGAGCTGTTTTTTCTGCTGACGACATGGAGATACTTAATAGAATTATTGCAGGAACAAATATTATTATTCTTAGCGACGAAGTTTATGAGCATATTATTTTTGATGATTTTGAACATCAGAGTATAGCCAGATATCCTAAATTAGCAGAACGATCTATTATTATTTCTTCTTTTGGGAAAACTTTCCATGTTACCGGATGGCGATTAGGCTATTGTATTGCTCCTGAAAATTTAATGAAGGAGTTTAGAAAAGTTCACCAGTTTTCAATGTATACTGTTAACACACCCATTCAGTATGCAATTGCCGAATATTTGAATGATAAAGATGAATATCTTAAGTTGGGGAATTTTTTTCAACAAAAACGAGATGTTTTTATTAATGGATTAAAAGATTCTAATTTTATTATAAGACCGGCTTTAGGAACATATTTTCAATTGCTTGATTACAGCAAAATATCTGACGAAAAAGACACTGTTTTTGCAGAACGTCTTACTAAAGAATTTGGTGTTGCTTCAATACCCGTATCGGTTTTTTATCATGATAAGATTGATAACAAGGTTTTGAGATTTTGTTTTGCCAAGAAAAATGAGACACTAGAAAAAGCTATCGAAAAATTACTTAAATTGAAATAAATAAAATATTTTTGTAAAAAATAAATTGGCCCCGTAGTTCAATGGATAGAATAGAAGTTTCCTAAACTTTAGATATGAGTTCGATTCTCGTCGGGGCTACTTTTTTTATATTTTGTAACAATTGTAAGATTTAAACGGTTGAATTCACTCCAAAAAGCAGAAAAAGCACGTCATTGCGAAGAACGAAACAATCTATTGCTTTGTAATTCAGCCTGTTGAGACTGCTTCACTTCGTTCGCAATGACGAAAAACATTTTTCGGAGTGCACTCAACGGTTTAATTAATAAAATCTAAAATTTAATTTATATGAAAAAAATTAACTTCAAAAAAGTAATTTCTTTGTTGTTTGTCAGTGTTTTAGTTTTAAATGCTACAGCACAAGAAGAAAAGGCAGACACCACAAAACCGGAAGGCTACAAATTTACAATGGAAAAGCAAGTAAAAACGACTTCCGTTAAAAATCAATATCGTTCAGGTACATGCTGGAGTTTTGCCAGCATTGGTTTTATTGAAACAGAAATGCTGCGAAAGGGAAAAGATTCTGTTGATTTATCTGAGATGTTTACTGTATATCATGTTTATTCAGACAAAGCTATAAAAGATGTTCGCATGCACGGAAAATTTAATTTCGGCGGTGGCGGAGCTGATAATGATGTTTTTGACGTAATTGAAAAATACGGAATTGTGCCCGAAAGTGTTTATTCTGGACTAAATTATGGTTATGATAATCATGTTCATAGCGAAATGGATGAAGTGTTGAAATCTTATGTCGATGGAGTAATAAAAAACAAGAATAAAAAATTAACACCTGTTTGGCATAAAGGCTTTGATGGAATATTAGATGCTTATCTTGGAAAAATTCCTGAAAAACTTATGTATAAAGGCAAAGAATATACACCAAAAACGTTTGCAGAAAAAGTTGTCGATATTAATACCAACGATTATGTTTTTATAACCTCTTTTTCACACCATCCATTTTACAAACAATTTATTTTAGAAGTAGAAGACAACTGGTCTTACAGTAAATCTCATAATGTTCCAATCGACGATTTAATAAGAATTATTGACAATGCTGTTAATAATGGTTATTCTGTTGTTTGGGGTGCTGATGTTAGCGAAAAAGGGTTTTCTTCCAGAAACGGAGTTGCTGTTGTTCCCGAAAAAGATATTGCAAACATGTCTGACAGCGAAAGATCAAAATGGGAAAAATTATCAAAAAGAGAAAAAGAGGCACAATTATATAAATTTGACAAACCCGGAAAAGAAAAAGTAATTACCCAAGAGCTTAGACAAAAAGCTTTTGATAATTATGAAACAACCGACGATCATGGAATGCAAATAACAGGAATAGCAAAAGATCAAAACGGAACAAAATATTATTATGTGAAAAATTCATGGGGAACTTCATATAATGATTATGATGGATATTTTTATGCGTCAGAAGCTTTTGCCAGATATAAAACAATATCAATTGTTGTACACAAAGATGCTTTACCAAAAGATATTGCAAAAAAATTAGGCGTAAAGTAATAATGAAAGAAATTATTTAAATTATTTGCAGAACTATCGAAGTTTTTAAAATTTCGGT
>JAGLDO010000154.1 GCA_023145555.1 Bacteroidales bacterium | reverse complement strand
GATGAAAAAACGACCTATTGGAGAATTGGTAGAAGCTTTACGCGAATTGGGAGCCAATATTGAATACCTTGAAAATGAGGGGTTTCCGCCTTTAAAAATTTTAGGTTCAAATCTAACGGGGAAAACTATTGAAGCAGATGCAAACATAAGCAGTCAGTTTATTTCAGCCTTACTTCTTATTGCACCGACTTTAAAAAACGGCTTAACTCTTAATCTGAAAAATAAGATTGTTTCAAAACCATACATTGACTTAACATTAAATATTTTAAAACAATTTGGCATTAACTCTTCGTTTATCAATAATACAATTAAGATAGACAATCAGAAATTTATACCAAAAAAATTTTTGGTTGAAGCAGATTGGAGCTCAGCTTCTTATTGGTATGAGATGGCAGCTTTCGCAGACAAGCTTGATTTAAAACTTTACGGTTTAAACAAAAATAGTCTTCAAGGCGATTCTGCGGTTGCAAAAATATTTGAAAATTTTGGTGTTAAAACAACTTTCATCAACAATGGTATTCATCTTACAAAAAAAGAAAGCAATATTAAAAAATTCAATATTGACTTAACGGATTATCCCGATTTAGCACAAACATTAGTTGTAACTTGCTCATTTTTAAAAATACCTTTTAAGATTAGCGGTTTAGAAACTTTAAAAATTAAAGAAACAAACAGAATTAATGCTTTAATAAGCGAACTCTCAAAATTTAATATAAAGTTAACAGAAACATCCAAAGGCATTTTAGAATGTAACGATTTTCAACATAACAATATTAAAAAATATATTATTGACACACACAACGACCACCGAATGACTTTGAGTTTTGCCCCAATATCAATTTTTAATAAAAAAATTATTATTGATAATATTGATGTAATAAATAAATCATACCCTGCTTTTTACGAGGATTTAAAAAGAGTCGGGTTTGAAATTAATGAGGAATAATTTAATAGTAAAAAAAGAGCCTTTCGTGATTGAAAGGCTCATACATTTTTTTTAATAATTTATCATAAATCTTTTTAATATAATTTTATATAAAAGTTAAAAAAATATTATTCTTCCAAAGCAGTAGCTATCTCGTCTGTCATTTCAATATTATGATAAACATATTGAACGTCATCATCTTCTTCAAAAGCATCAACCAAACCTAACACTTGTTTAGCATCATCAATGCTCAGCGCTTTAGTGTTGTTTGCTATTCTTTGCAATTCAGCACTTTGTGGCTCAATTCCCAACTCATCTAATTTTTTCTGCATAGCACCAAAATCTTCTAAGGCAGTAGTAATAATAAAAACATCATCTTCTACTTCAAACTCCTCAACACCTGCATCAATAATCTCGAGTTCAAACTCTTCAGGGTCAAGCTCACCTTTTTCAACAGTAAAAACTCCCTTTCTATCAAACAAGAAAGTTAGCGAACCGTTTGTACCTAAATTGCCTCCTCTTTTTGAAAATATCGAACGAATATTACTAACAGTACGTTTATTGTTATCTGATAAACATTCAACAAAAATTGCTATTCCGTGTGGAGCATATCCTTCAAAAGTAATTTCTTGAAGACTGGCTCCATCTTTTTCGGCTTTAGATATTGCACGCTGAATATTATCTTTTGGCATATTAGCACCTTTAGCGTTCGCAAGAGCCATTCTTAATCGCGGATTACTATCAGCATCTTGTCCACCCTCTCTAACAGCAATTACTATTTCTTTAACAATGCGTGAAAAAATTTTTGAACGCTTAGCATCTAATGCTCCTTTTTTTCTTTTTATGGTTGACCATTTATTGTGTCCCGACATTTTATATTTTTTTGTTTTACAAAATTTCGTGTAAAAATACAAAAATCTTATATCTTAAAAAAATATTGAACAAATTTTAAAATATTACTGTCTTTAATAAAACTTTATAAAACTTATATATTAAATTTGTTCCATTCTTTTTTATAGAATAGTATCATTAAAAATCAATCAATTACAAGCAAAATGTCGATAAAAAACAACGAAAAAAACAATTTATATATTGAAACCTATGGTTGCCAAATGAATGTTGCTGACAGTGAAGTTGTTGCAGCCATTATGGAAGAAGATAATTATTCAATTACGAATAACATTAATGATGCCGATGTCATTTTTATAAATACTTGCTCAATTCGCGATAATGCAGAGCAGCGTATTTGGGGTAGATTAAACGTTTTTAATCAAATAAAAAAGAAAAAGAAAGATTTGATTATTGGCGTAATTGGATGTATGGCTGAACGAGTAGGCGAAGGCTTTTACAAAAACAATATTGTTAATTTGGTAGCCGGTCCTGATGCTTATCGGGATATGCCACAGTTAATCGATATTGCAAAAAATAAACAACAAGCAACAAACATTGAATTATCTGAGACAGAAACTTATGACGGCATTTGTCCTACCAGGTTAGACAGCAACAAAATATCGGGATTTGTTTCAATAACCAGAGGCTGTAATAATTTTTGCACATATTGCATTGTACCTTACACTCGAGGAAGAGAAAGAAGCAGAAATTCTGACGATATTATTTTTGAAATTACCGATTTAGAAAATAAGGGATATAAAGAAATAACTCTTTTAGGACAAAACGTAAATTCATATTTATGGAAAACCGAAAAAGAGCAAATAAACTTTTCAAACCTACTTGAATTAGTTGCGATAAAATTCCCGAGTTTAAGAATTCGTTTCACCACTTCTCATCCGAAAGATATGACTGATGAGACAATAAAAATAATTGCAAAATATAACAACATTTGTAATTACATTCACTTGCCTGTTCAATCGGGAAGCAGCAAAATTCTTAAACTAATGAACAGAAAATATACTTTAGAATGGTATAAAGACAGAATAGAAACAATAAGAAAATATATTCCTGACTGTGGTATTTCAACAGATGTTTTTACAGGTTTTTGTTCAGAAACAGAAGAAGATCATAAAGAAACTTTAGAACTAATGAAATGGGCAAAATTTGATTTTGCATATATGTTCAAATATTCTGAACGCCCGGGGACTTATGCTTCTAATAAATTAAAAGATGATGTTTCTGAAAAGATAAAAATTAAACGTTTACAAGAAGTTATTGAAATACAAAAACAATCATCGGAAGAAAGCAACAAAAAAGATGTTGATAAAATTTTTGAAGTCTTAATTGAAGGTGTTTCAAAAAAATCTGATAACGAATTGTTTGGAAGAACCCAACAATATAAAGTTGTTGTTTTCCCTAGAGAAAATTATAAAGTTGGCGATTATGTTAATATAAAAATTAACCGATGCACATCGGCAACATTAATTGGCGAAGTTGTTAAATAAAATCACATAAATAAGATGAGCAAAAAAACTGATGATTTCCGTGACTACAGGAATAAGATGAACAAAAAAATATTATTGAATAATAATAAAGTAATAAAACGTTTATTTAATCTCGACACCAATACTTATATGGATGGTGCTCTATCGTCGAAAACAAAAGAAATGCTTGGACTAGTAAGTTCAATGGTGTTACGATGCGACGACTGCATTAAATACCACCTTGAGAAATGCTTTGAAAAAAATGTAACGGAGGAAGAGTTGTTTGAAATCTTTTCTGTTGCAAATATTGTAGGAGGAACAATTGTAATACCTCATCTTAGAAGAGCTGTTGAATACTGGGACGAATTAAAAGAGAACCAAAAATAATTTACTCAAAATTTTAATTTAAATGCATAGCTTAAAAAAAACATACAATTTTAAGAAGATAAAAGACACTGATTTTTTAAAAAATCGTCGTCATGAGGCTTACATATTTTTAATATTATTTTTTCTCTTTTTTGGATATTTAGGCAATAAAATGGGTGTGGCAAATATGCTTAACACAATAATGAACACATCTTGGGATTTATTGCTGAATACTGTTTTTTTTATTATGGGAATTACTGTTATATCTGGTGCTTTGGGGAAATTAATGATTGAATTTGGTGTTGTTCGTTTGCTTGAAGCTGTATTGTCTCCTTTTATGCGACCAATATTCAATTTGCCGGGAGTAGCAGCTTTAGCAGGATTAATGACTTTTTTCTCTGACAATCCCGCAATTATTAGTCTTGCAAACGACAAGAGTTTCAGCAAATATTTTAAAAAACACGAACTTATTTCATTAACAAACTTTGGAACTGCTTTTGGAATGGGTTTAATTGTTTTGGCATTTATGTCGGGTTTAGGATATTTCAAACCTGCAATGATTGGTTTTGCTGGTTCAATAATTGGCGCTATTGTTTCAACAAGGCTAATGCAATTAATGATAAAAAACAAGATTCCGGCAAAAAAGACCAATACTAAAGACATTGTTTCTGATGAGCAGATATCTTATAAAAGTGAAGGAGGCGTCTTTTTAAGATTTCTTAATGCAATTTTAGATGGTGGGAAATCTGGTGTTAGCCTTGGTCTTGCAATAATACCTGGAGTATTAATTATTAGTACAATTATTATGATTATTACATTTGGACCAAAAGACGCAACTATTGGTTACCAAGGGTTAGCTTATGAAGGGGTTCCTGTTTTACCAAAACTGGCAGGTTATGCCGATTGGTTATTTTATGCTTTATTCGGTTTTGAAAATCCTGAGTTAATTGCTTTCCCCATAACTTCTCTTGGTGCTGTTGGTGCTGCACTTTCATTAGTAAAAGCTTTCGTTGCCGAAAACATAATAAATGGTAACGCTATTGCTGTTTTTACTGCTATGGGTATGTGTTGGAGCGGATATTTAAGCACTCACACTGCTATGTTAGATACATTAGGATATCGTGAACTTACGTCAAAAGCCTTAATCTCTCACACAATTGGAGGTCTTATGGCAGGTGTGTCGGCACACTATCTTTATTTATTAGCAACTTTAATATTTTAAATATTACCTTAACAATAATTTATATAAAAAAAATGAATTAGGCTTTTAATCAATACCATCTAAGGCAGTCATTCTGTACTTGTTTCAGAATCTTTAGATGTT
>JAGLDO010000153.1 GCA_023145555.1 Bacteroidales bacterium | reverse complement strand
ATATTTCTTCTTTAAAAAATATTTGGGCACTTACAATTATTTTTTCTTTTTAACTGAAAACCCAAAGCGACCAATCATTTTTCCAAGTTCGTAATAAAAGCCATGTGAATAAGCAATTGGTTCTGCTTTAAACAACTTAAACTCCCCTGTTTTTGGATTAATATATTCCTCGTCTGCACTAACATTAACAACTTCGGAAATAAACATATGGTGAGAACCAAGAGGAATAATATCTTTAACTTTACATTCAATATTTACTGGAGATTCAATTATAATAGGGGCTTTTACAAATTGAGCTTTCCCGGGAGTTAATTTCATTTCTTTAAATTTATCATGTTCCCTACCCGACTTCACACCGCACCAATCTGTTGCATAAACTAATTTTTTTGTCGTGAGATTTATCACAAATTCTTTATTCTTTTTTATTATTTCATACGAATGCCTTTCAGGTCGTATAGAAACATAACACATAGCGGGATTTGTACAAATTGTACCCGTCCACGATACGGTAATAATATTATATTCGTTAATATCTGAGCCACAGCTCACCATAACAGCAGGCAAAGGATATATCATTGTTCCGGGTTTCCATTGAAGTTTTGCCATAATTTAAGTTTAATTTTATTTTAGAAATAAAGTTATTAATTTTACTTTTATTTTTTTCAAAAATAATAATATTACATTTTATATAAAAGTTATAATTCATCTATTGATGAAATAAGTATAACAAATAAATAATTGACACATAATTTGAGTGATTATAATGAAATTAAAAATTGGAAACTTAAAAGAACCATAACCATATTTTATATTATTATGACAGACTCCGTGTTAATCCGTGCAATCCGCGTGGACAAATAATCAAATATCAACTAAATACAAAAATAAAAACACATGAAAAAATTCTTCAAATATCTTCTAATAATATTTATCACAATAATTTTAAGCATAGGTGCATACATAGCATATATTCATTTTAGCGAAACAAAAATACGTCAGGCAATTAGTCTTGTTCCTTCAGATGCTATATATATAATTGAAACAAAAAACCTTTCAAAAGCATGGAACGAGTTTAATAAAACAAATATTTACGAAGCATTACTCTCAAACAATAGTTTTAATGAAGTTAATAATAATATCTTGAGTATAGATTCTCTTCTGAAAAGAAAATTTGCAACAGACTTATTACTCAGCAACAGACCATTTTTAATGTCAGCTCACATGAGTTCAGGAGTAGATTATGATTTTCTATATATTATTGATTTCCCTGAAGTTTCAAAATTATCTCTAATGGCAAATGCCTTAAAAGCATTTAATTATACTGTGAATAAGCGACATTTCAAAGGCTGTGAAATTTTTGAATTAATTGATAATAAAACAAGCGATAGAACTTATTTATCTATTATTGATAATTTAGTGATTTTTACAAATACAGGCGTGTTAATTGAAGATGCATTATTACAAAGAAACGACAATTTCTGGAAAACTAACATTAAATTTCAAAATGTATCTAACCAGTTAAATAATCAAAACCTCATAAAATTCTATTTCAATTATTCTCAACTTAAAAGATTTGCAAACACTTTCTCGTCAGATGAAAACGAGCTTATTAATTCAACAAGCCAATCATTAATGTTTTCTGCATTTAATGCAAATATTAAAAACAATCACATTCAACTAGAAGGTTATACTAATATTAACGACACTGTTAAATCATATTTTAAAGCTCTGTCGATGGTAGAACCTGCAAAAATGAGAGCTCATAAAATTATACCCGACAAATCTGTAATGTATATCCCGCTGTGTTTTGATAATTTTAAAAATTTTTATTCTAAGTTATCTAAACAATTCAACACTCTAAATTCTAAAGAGTTTAATCAATACAACAAACGGATTAAGAAAATTGAAAATTTATTCGACATTAATATTCAAGATGATTTTTTAAGTTGGATAGGAAATGAGATTGCTTTTGTTAAACCCGGACCTAACGCGACAACAAACAAAAAAGATGCAACAATTATTATACATTCAAACGACATTGATGAAGCAAGCAAGAAACTAAAACATATTACAAAACAAATTTCAAAGCACTCACCTTTAAAATTTGATGTTGTAAGCTATAAAGGTTACGAAATTAATTACCTCAACATTAAAGGATTTTTTAAACTTTTGTTTGGCAAACTTTTTTCAGGAATTCAAAAACCCTATTTCACAACAATTGACAATTTTGTTGTTTTCAGCAATTCAAAATCTTCTTTAATTGATATGATTGATGAATTCATGCTGGGCAATACTCTTGAAAACAAAATTTCTTTTTCAAATTTTATTGAAGATTTCAACACAAAATCGAACCTCGGGTTTTTTATCCAAACCCCTCAACTATACTCTCAAATATTCAAATACAGTAATAATAAAACAAAAAACAAAATCAAAAAAAACAAATCGATAATAATAAGTTTCACAAATATTGGTTTTCAATTAATTTCCGACAACAATATTCTTAAATCTTTATTAATATCAAATTACGATAAAAACGCTGTTTTAAATAAAGAGCTCGAAGATTTAGAAGTTTCTACTGAAAATGAACTTTTCATCTCTGAATATGATTCTTTACAATTTAAAATAAATTTAGAGCCCGAATATTTGTACAAAGATGGGGCATTAGTTATAAATCAGATAAATGAAAAACCAAAGTATGAAGGAACAATAAGCGATGGGAAAATTGTTGGTTTATGGCGATCTTTCTACGAAAGTGGAAACATAAAAAGTTCAATAAATTATAGCAACGGACAAGTTAGCGGTTTTGCCACATTTTATTACGACACTAACAAACAAACAATTAAGACTGAAATTGAATTTAAAGAAGATGAAATCATTAATATTTATCGTGAATTTTACGCAAATGGGAAAAGAAAAGCAATAATAAGTTTTGAAAATGGAAAATTTGACGGTGATGCAGCTTATTTTTATAAAAATGGTATTTTGAAAATGAAAGGGAAATATAAAAATGGTAAAAAAAACGGCAAATGGGAATTCTTTAATAAAACCGGAGAAATTATTAATAAAACAAAATGGAAGCATGGCATAAAGAAATAATTCTTAACTTTGCATATAAAAACTACAAAAATGACAACCGAAATAAATTTTGACGATATTAGACCATACAACGATAGTGAAATTAATCGTGCAGTAAAGCGACTATTAGAAGAACCTCAATTTATTGAATTTGCACATTTATTGTTTCCCGACTTAACCGAAAGAGTTATTAGAAGAAAATTTAAAAATATTCATTCAACGATAAGTATTCACAAACGTGTTGTTACTCCGGTAATTTCAGGAATAATTGACAAAACCACCAAAGATGTTACATGTAGTGGAATTAAAAACATTAAAAAAAATAAAAATTATTTATTCATATCAAATCACCGCAACATTCTTCTAGATTCTCTTTTACTAAACCACCTATTAGTAAAAAATCATTTTAAAACTGTAGAAATTGCCATTGGCGATAATTTATTAATTTACCCATGGATAGCAAATGCTGTTAAGCTTGACAAAAGTTTTATTGTTAAGAGAAGCGTTCCTGTTAAGCAAATGCTAGATGCTTCCAAACAATTATCTGCCTACAT
Source organism: Bacteroidales bacterium (assembly GCA_023145555.1). Taxonomy (GTDB): domain Bacteria; phylum Bacteroidota; class Bacteroidia; order Bacteroidales; family B39-G9; genus B39-G9. Next base: position 934 of record JAGLDO010000153.1, on the reverse strand, counting down.
TAGAAAAACAATTACCGAAAAGAAAAATTCAATTTGGATTGCTCAGCGTGAAGGAAGAACCAAAGACGGTGACGACAAAACCCAAACCAGCTTACTCAAGATGCTTAATATGAGTGGCGACAAAACTCCTTTTGAAAACTTTGATTTTTTAAATATCGTTCCTGTTGCAATTTCTTATGAATATGACCCTTGCGATGCTTTAAAAATTACAGAAAGCATTGCCAAAGAAAATAACCCCGGCTACAAAAAGGGATCTAAAGACGATTTAAGAAGCATGAATCTTGATATCTCAGGATATAAAGGACGTGTTCATTTTTCTATTGGAAAACCTATGTCTGACAAATTAGAAGTATTAAACACTATAAAAAACAAAAACGATCAAATAAAAGTTCTAACTTCTCTTATAGATAAAGAAATTCACACAAACTATAAACTTTGGCCGGCAAATTACATCGCCTACGACTTACTAAACAAAACTGCCGAATATCAAGACAAATATTCACAAGAAGAAAAAGAAGCATTTTTAATATATCTAAACAAACAAATTAATAATATTCCTGAAGAAAAAAGATTTAATATTGATTTATTAATAAACATGTATGCACAACCTGTTTTTAACAGAATTATTCATAATAAATAATTTTTTATAACAAAAATTGAGTTGGCACACATATAATTGAAAATGTCTTTTATTTCCTCCAAAATGATTGTTTAACAAAACAATAAACAATATAACTATGAAACAAATTTCTGCTTTTCTGCTTGTCATATTATTTATGATAATAATTTCTAAATCTTATAGTCAAAATAAAATATCTCCATTATTGTTATCAAGAATTGAAAAATCACAAAAAAGCAGTCAAAATTTCCCTGTTCTAATTATTTTATCAGAACAATTAGATTACAAAACTCTAAATAAGCAATTTGAATCTAA
>JAGLDO010000152.1 GCA_023145555.1 Bacteroidales bacterium | reverse complement strand
GCAAAGGAAGAAATAAAACCTCAGCACCTCAGCGGTAAAAAAAAACACACACCGCAAAGTCGCAAAGAAATAAAGAATTTCAGCGTCTTAGCGTCTCAGTGGTAAAGATTCATATCCCCGAAATCTTTTTTATCTCATTAAGTTTATTCAGTGCTTCAACAGGAGTTAGGTTGTTAATGTCTAAATTAGCTATCTCATCGCGAATTTGTTTAAGCACAGGGTCGTCAAGCTGGAAAAAGCTCATTTGATAACCTTCACGATTTTGTGCAAGTTTTGAAACAGGTTCTTTATTTATTTCTTTAGGTCGTGTTTCTTCAAGTTGTTTTAAAATCTCATTCGCTCTATTAACAACACTTGTCGGCATACCAGCCATTTTAGCAACATGTATTCCAAAGCTGTGTTCGCTGCCGCCTCTAACGAGTTTTCGCAAAAATATTATTTTGTTATTAATTTCTTTAACAGATACATTGTAATTTTTTATACGGGGAAAAGATGTTTCCATCTCGTTAAGTTCATGATAATGAGTGGCAAATAAAGTTTTTGCGGCATTCTTCTCATGAATATTTTCTACTATAGACCAGGCAATTGATATGCCGTCATAAGTGCTTGTTCCTCTTCCCAGTTCATCAAAAAATATGAGACTGCGTGGAGAAATGTTGTTTAATATGCTGGCAGCCTCATTCATCTCAACCATAAATGTTGATTCTCCAAGCGAGATATTGTCAGATGCACCAACACGGGTAAATATTTTATCCACATAACCAATAGTTGCCGATTGAGCCGGGACAAAACATCCAATTTGTGTCATCAGAACTATTAATGCAGTTTGTCGCAACAATGCTGATTTTCCTGCCATATTAGGACCGGTAATCATAATTATTTGTTGAGTCTCATTGTCCAGATAAACATCATTAGGGATATAATTTTCATCAATAGGAAGTTGTTTCTCAATTACAGGATGTCTTCCTTGCTTAATATCGATAATTTCGGAATCGTTAATTTCGGGCTTCACATAGTTGTTTTCAACTGCAATTGTGGCAAATGACAATAAGCAGTCAATTTTTGCAATTAACGAGGCATTTAATTGTATGGTAGAAATATAATCTGTTAGGCTTAATATCAGATTGTTAAATAGCTTTGTTTCAAGAACAATAATTTTTTCTTCGGCACCGAGAATTTTTGATTCATATTCTTTAAGTTCTTCGGTAATATACCGTTCAGCACTCACTAATGTTTGCTTGCGAATCCATTCAGGCGGCACTTTGTCTTTATGCGTGTTTCTAACCTCAATATAGTATCCAAAAACATTGTTAAAACTAATTTTTAACGAAGGTATTCCTGTTCTGGCTATTTCGTTCTTTTGTAATTTTATCAGATAATTTTTTCCTGAAAAGGCTATTTTTCTTAGCTCATCTAATTCAGGAGAAACGCCATCGGCAATAACTCCGCCTTTATTTACAGCATTTGGCGGGTCAATATTAATTTCGTTTTCAATTTTTTCGCTAATTGTCTTGCACGGATTTAATTGCTCGGCGATTTTTTGCAGATTTTTTTCGTTTGATGAGGAGCAAAGCTCTTTTATAGGCTCAATAGCTTTTAAAGCATTTTTAAGTTGCAGAACTTCGCGTGGCGTGATGCGACCAACAGCAACTTTCGTTATTATGCGTTCTAAATCGCCAATATGTTTTATTTTTGTCTTAATCTCAGTGTTAACTTCTTTATTATTGATAAAATAATCAACAACATTTAATCTGTCTTTTACAGGCTCAATATTTTTTAAAGGTAATGCAAGCCATCGTTTGAGCATGCGTGAACCCATTGGCGATTCTGTTTTGTCTATTACATCAATAAGTGTTTTTCCGCCCTCGTTTATTGAGGTAAATAATTCTAAGTTTCTTATTGTAAACTTATCTAACCAAACATATTTATCTTGTTCAATTCTTGAGATATTAGTAATGTTTTTAACATTTTGGTGTTGGGTAAGGTCGAGATAATACAATATTGCACCGGCAGCAATAATGCCGTATTTCATATTTTGAATTCCAAAACCTTTTAACGATGATGTCTCAAAATAGTTTAAAAGTCGGTCGTTAGCTGCGTCTTCGTTAAAAACCCAATCATCAAGAAAATATGTGTAAAATTTGTTGCCAAAGAGTTGTTCAAAAACCTGTTTCTTTGCTTTGTCAAACAGCACCTCTTTAGGTTTAAAACTGTTGAGCATTTTGTCAATATATTCAAAGCTGCCTTCTGTAGTATAAAATTCTCCTGTTGAGATATCAAGAAAAGCAATACCTGCAATTTTTTTTTCAAGATGTATGCAAGCCAAAAAGTTGTTTTCTTTATGATTTAACACATTGTCATTAAATGAGACACCGGGGGTTACCAGTTCTGTTATTCCTCGTTTTACGATTGTTTTTGTGAGTTTTGGGTCTTCTAACTGTTCACATATTGCAACACGCTGACCGGCTCTTACTAATTTAGGTAGATATGTGTCAACTGCATGATGAGGAAATCCGGCTAATTCAACATAGGAAGCAGCACCATTAGCCCTTCTTGTTAAAGTAATTCCCAAAATTTCAGAAGTCTTAATTGCATCATCGGAGAATGTCTCGTAAAAATCGCCAACTCTAAACAACAAAATGGCATCAGGATGCTTTGCTTTGATGCTTGCATACTGTTTCATCAATGGTGTTTTAACGTATTTTGAAGCTGTAGCCAATTGGTTAATTTTAGGAATTATTTTATTAATACAATTAATACAAAAATAAAAATTTTATTAACAATAATTGTATGCTTTAAAGTTAATTTTATGTTTTATGTTGACAACTGTTTTGTGAAAAACACATAAAAGTAGTTTAAAAATTCACAAGGTATTCAAAATTATACTGTGTAGTTCAAATAGAATTTTTAAGAGTTCTTTTTCGACAATATTTTTATTTTATCAAATAGATCTTCGGGTTCAAAGGGTTTTGTAATATATTCATTCATTCCTATAGCCAAACATTTATCTTTTTCTTCTTTCAGGGCGTTTGCTGTCATACCAAGAATTGGAATTTTGTTTTTTTGCTCAGGAAATTCGTTTCTTATTATTTGTGTTGCTTCAAAGCCGTCAATTACAGGCATAATAATATCTAGAAGTAAAAGATTATAATCGTTTTTGCGTAACATTTCAATTGCAATTTTACCATTTTCTGCTTCATCAATTTTTATCGATTTGTTAAAGTTTTTTATTGTGTCAATAGTTAAAATTCTGTTAATTGGATTGTCGTCTGCCAATAATATTCTTAAATTTTTAATATTTGTGTTTTCTTCTGCAGAATTGCTTTTTTGTTTTTTAACTGTTTCCTTGTAATTGGGTTTTTTATAATTTATCGAAAAAATAAAATCAGTACCCTTGCCTTGTTCGCTTTTTAGTTCGACATTTCCGTTTTGTAAATCAATAAGATTTTTTACAATAGCCAATCCTAAGCCTGTACCACCATATTTTCTGCTTGTTTCGTCTTCTGCTTGAACATAATCTTTAAAAATGTTTTTGAGTCTATCCGCAGGTATCCCTATACCGGTATCTGAAATGGCAAATTGAATTTCTGCATTATTTTTGTTCTGATTGAGAACCTTTGTTAATAGCGTTATTTCACCATTTTGGCTTGTGTATTTAATTGAGTTTGACACTATGTTTGTTAATATTTGATTTAGCCTAAAAGGATCTCCAATTAAGCATTTTGGGATAAATCTGTTATCATTAACAGTAAATTTTATGTTTTTTTGTTCTGTTGAAACAGATAGGTTTTTTTTGAAATTAGATAATAACTCTAATAAATTAAATTCTATTGATTCAATTTTCAATTTTCCGGCATCAATTTTTGAGAAATCAAGAAGATCGTTAATAGTAACAAGAAGTGTGCTACATGAAATTTTTATGTTTTCAACGTAAGAATTGGCTTTTTTTTGCAAATCCATTTTTTGCAAAAGATTTGTAAATCCTACAATAACGTTAACAGGAGTGCGTATTTCATGACTTATTCGTGCAAAAAACAATTCTTTAAGTTTGTTGGTTTTTATTAGTTCTTTGTTTGTTTCATTAAGTTTTTCTGCCTGACTGGCAATCTCTTCTTTTTGTTTTCTTAGAATTTTGTTGACTTTTTGTTTTTGGCGAAAACTTCTAAAAATTACAACTAAAGTAATAAGCAACATAATTACTCCAAGTATTGATATGTTGCGTTGAACATTTTTTTGTTTTATTATTTCTTCTTTTTGGGAAAGTTCATTTTTTTGTCGTTCTATTTCAATTTCTTTTTGTTCTGTTTCATAAATGGTTTGCATTTTAACAATTTGCATTGCTTTTTCGTCATTAAATATGATGTCTTTATATATTATGGATTCCCTGTAACTATCAAGAGCTTTTTGAGTTTTTCCAAGTTTTTCATAGGTGGATGAAAGATGTTCTAAACCAGACATAATAAGCCTTTTGGAATTTACTTGTTGTGCAAATTTTAATCCAATTTGTAGTTGCTTCAGTGATGTTTTGTAATTACCAAGATCTGCATATACTTCACCTAAATAAATTCTGCTTGTTGCAATATATCTTTTATCTCCTGACTGTTCATTAATTTTTAGTGTTTTTTTATAAAAGTCTATAGATTTTTTATATTCACCAATTTTTCTGTAAACCTTCCCAATGTCGTTATTACAAATAGCCATCCCTTTTTTGTTGTTCATTTGTTTATTAACTTCGAGAGATTTTTTATAATATTCAATTGCATTATCATAATCTTTTTTTGATTCGTAAACCCATGCGATTGAGTTCAAATTGATGGCAACTCCAATCATATTATTCCTTTTTTGTTCTATCTTCATTGCTTTATTGAAATATAGAGCCGCATCATCATAACTCCCTTGATAAGCATAAATAATTCCAATGCTGTTATTTGCTGTTGCAAGATTTTTTATATCATTTAGCTCTTCGGCTAATTTTAAAGCTTTAAAATGATACATTAAAGCCTTATTGTCTTCTGCCAATCGTCTATATGTTACGCCTATATTATTTGAAATATTTACAATTAAATGCTTGTTGTTTATCTCTCTTGCTATATCTAATGCTTGTAAATGAAATTTTAAAGACTTGTCATACATCCCTGTTTTTCTGTAAATTTTTCCTTTATAGTCTAATGTTTTGGCAAGATATTTTTTGTTGGTAAGTTTTTTTGACAGCTTTATGGCTTTATCAATATAAATATTACAAGAATCAAACTTTTCCTTATATTCAAAATTATTGGTAATAATAATATATGTATTTATAATATTAGTATCCTGTTTTAAAGATTTAAGAACAATTTTTAAACTATCTGAATTTTTGTTAACAATTGCATTGGTATTCAATGTTATAATCAAAAAAGATAAGAAAAGGATTAAATATTTTTTCATCAGGTAAGATTAGTTATCTAATATTCAATATTAGTAATAAATTTTAATATTTGCAACTGAAATATTTGTGGTATTAATTTGACTGAAATATGACATATTTTTTTATTAAAGAAACATTGTTTTTATCCTTTAACAGTATAATTAAAGGAATATGTCTGCTAACATCATTTTTTAAATTTTGCTTTTATAAATTCTCGATTAAGTTTAGCAATATGAGAGAGCGAAATATTTTTGGGGCATTCAACAGAACAGGCACCTGTGTTTGAACAACCGCCAAAGCCAAGCTCGTCCATTTTTGCAACCATATTTTTTGCCCTTTCAACAGCTTCAATTTTGCCTTGTGGCAATCGGGCAAGATGAGAAATTTTTGAGGCTACAAACAACATTGCCGAAGAATTTTTACAAGTAGCAACACATGCGCCACAACCAATACATGCAGCAGCATCAAAAGCCTCTTCTGCATTTTTTTGTGAAATTAGAAGAGTGTTTGCTTCTTGTGCCGAACCTGTGTTTACAGAAATATATCCTCCAACCTGAAGAATTTTGTCAAAAGCACTACGGTCAACTATCAAATCTTTAACAACAGGAAATGGTTTTGCTCGCCAGGGCTCAACGGTAATTGTGTCGCCGTCTTTAAACTTGCGCATCATTAATTGACACGCAGTTACACCGGAATCCGGACCATTAGCTCTGCCGTTAATAAATAAGCCACACATCCCGCAAATTCCTTCTCTACAATCGTGAGCAAATGCAACAGGCTCTTCTTTTCCTTCAAGCACTAAACGATTGTTTAAAATGTCTAGCATTTCAAGAAATGTGGTATCTGAGTTAATATCTGACACATTATAAATCTTAAAACAACCTTTTGATTTAGCATCTTTTTGTCGCCATATTTTTAAAGTAAAATTCATTTCCTTATTTTTTATTGATGCTTAAGCGATATTTTTCTTAAACAATACTACTCTCTTGTATAAGCTACTATTTTCTATTTGTCATTATGCTTCGAGTAGTGTCATTTGTTTCACTGTCACTATTTAATGTATAATTAGTTGTCAGCTTTTTTTATTGCAAAAAAATGCACTACTTTATAAACCTTTAACTTTCAACTTTTAACTTCATTTGTATGAACGTTTTGATAAATTAATATTTTCAAAAATTAAATTTTCTTTATGCATAATAGGCTCTTCATCTTTGCCTTTATATTCCCATGCAGACACATAAGTATAATTGCTGTCATCTCGCAGAGCTTCGCCTTCGTCAGTTTGAAAGTCTTCGCGAAAATGACCGCCACACGATTCGTTTCTGCTAAGAGCATCTTTTGCCATCAATTCGGATAATTCAATAAAATCGGCAACTCTGCCGGCTTTTTCCAGTTCTTGGTTAACAGTATGTTTTTCTTTGGGGATTTTTAAATCTTTCCAAAAATCTTCTTTTAATTTTTTTATTAAGGCAATAGCTTTTTTTAAACCTTCTTTGTTTCGTGAAATTCCAACATGGTTCCACATAATATTGTATAGCTCTTTATGAAAAAAGTCAACAGTTTTCGAGCCATCAATACTTAAAAGTTTATCAATTCTATTTTCAACATTTTTTGTGGCTTCGTCAAATTCCGGTGTATTAATATCAATTGCGGGAGTATTAATATCATTAGCTAAATAATCACCAATTGTATATGGCAAAATAAAATATCCGTCAGCCAGACCTTGCATTAATGCAGAAGCACCAAGACGATTAGCGCCATGGTCGGAAAAGTTAGCTTCACCAATTGAATATAAGCCCGGAATTGTTGTCATTAGATTATAATCAACCCAAGAGCCTCCCATTGTGTAATGAGCTGCAGGATAAATTTGCATAGGTGCTTCATAGGGATTATCGGCGGTGAGTTTATAATACATGTCGAATAAATTACCATAACGTTTTTCAATTTCTTTTTTGCCTAATTTTTTTATTGCATGTTTAAAATCAAGGAAAACAGCATTACCACTTGCATTAACACCAAAATCGGCATCGCAACGTTCTTTGGCAGCTCGTGAAGCAACATCGCGAGGAACAAGATTGCCATAAGCCGGGTAACGTCTTTCTAAATAATAGTCACGTTGGTCTTCGCTTATTTTTGTTGCATCTGAAGCTGGGGTTTTTGATTTTCTTAATTTTTCTGCTCTTGTTTTATCTTTTGGAACCCAAATTCTTCCATCGTTACGCAAACTTTCACTCATTAATGTTAGTTTCGACTGCTGTTCACCATGAACAGGAATGCAAGTAGGATGGATTTGAACAAAACCGGGATTGCTAAAAAAAGCTCCTTTTTTATATGCTTGCCAGATGCAACCGGCATTGCTTCCCATGGCATTGGTCGACAGACAAAAAACATTAGCATATCCGCCTGATGCAATTACAACAGCGTGTGCTCCATATTTTTCAATTTTTCCTGTAATTAAGTTTCGGACAATAATACCTCGTGCTTTTCCATCGATTTTTACTAAGTCGAGCATCTCACGATTAGGGAACATTTTTATTTTCTCTGTATGTATTTGTCTGTTTAATGCACCATAAGCACCAAGTAGCAATTGTTGGCCTGTTTGGCCTCTGGCATAAAAAGTACGCGATACTAAAGTGCCACCAAACGAGCGATTATCTAAATATCCGGCATAGTCACGGGCAAAAGGAACACCTTGTGCAACACTTTGGTCAATAATTGCTCCGCTAAGTTGAGCCAAACGATATGTGTTTGCTTCGCGGGATCTAAAATCACCACCCTTAATAGTGTCGTAAAATAGGCGAGATACACTGTCGTTGTCGTTTTGGTAATTTTTTGCAGCATTAATACCTCCTTGTGCAGCTATGCTGTGTGCTCTTCGCGGACTGTCTTGAAAACAAAAAATTTTTACATTATACCCTAATTCGGCTAAACTTGCTGCCGCAGAACTCCCGGCAAGACCTGTGCCTACAACAATTATGTTTAATTTTTCTTTGTTTGCCGGACTAACAAGTTTAATATTCAATTTATGTTTGTCCCATTTTTTATCTAAAGGACCTTCGGGTATTTTTGAATTCAACTTGGTCATCTGTAAAAAAAATTTGAAAATTGTTAAATTATTGTTTTTGCGTTTGTAAATTTTAGATATATCAATCAAATATATAAAAAATACTAATCCTGAGTTCTTGGGAGTAGTAATTATTTTATGAGATTTAAAAAATCATTCTTAATGGTAAAAAAATAATAACCACAAAGAGCACCAAGAACACACAAAGGACACAAATTCATAGTGAACTTAGTGAAAATCTTTGTGTACCTTGTGGTAAAAAAAAGAAACCATAAAAAACTTAAAAATTCATAAAGTATTTTATATTATATCATAATTTATTTCTACAAGTCGCTAATTTATTATGAAATAAAATTTTTTTTAAAAATAATTTTACATAAATATTAAAAAATATAACGGTATTATTGAAAATCCTGTTGCAACAATAATTGCATAAACAATAGAGATTTTTTTTAATCTTTTTAACCATAAATCATTAGTCCAGCCAATAGTTTGAAAAGCAGACCAAAAACCATGAGTTAAATGTAATCCTAAAAACATTCCGGATGCTATGTAAAGTAATGAATACCAAAAATGGTTGATAAATGATTTTGAAACAACAAGATATGCATCATTCATAATTATGCCGTCAATTTTAATTGTAGGCATGGTGCCAAATTTTATTTTGTAAAAATAGTCAGAAAGGTGAACGGCAAGAAAAAGAACAATTAATGCACCAAGAATAAACATGTTTCTTGATGGCCAAGAGCTAGTTGCTTTGTTGTTTTGTATAGAATAATTTTGGGGTCTTTTTTTTTTATTTTGTATTGTAATTATAGTTGCATAAACAAGGTGAACAGCAAAACCGATTGCCAATAATGGTTCAACAATTTTAATTATAGGATTGGAATCCATAAAATGTGCTGCCAGATTAAATAACTTTCCGCTGTCGTCAAAAATTAGCAATAGATTTACAGAGAGATGAACACAAATAAATAAAATTAGGAACAAACCGCTTATGCTCATTATTAATTTGCGACCAATTGAAGAGGAAAATAGATTACTCATAAAAGTAAGAATTTTAATTTAACAAAAATAAATTGTTATTGAAGATTTTCCTATTTTTACGTAATAAAAATGAGGTGTTATGGTTAAAAAAATACAATTTAAAAACATAATTGTTAATTTTAAAGATGAAGGCGAAGGAAAGGTTGTTGTTTTATTACATGGGTATCTTGAGACTCTTGATGTTTGGACAGATTTTTCTAAAACATTAGCAGAAACATTTCGGGTTATTTCAATCGATCTTTTAGGTCACGGACAAAGTGGAACTTTTAATGTTAACACAATGGATTTGATGGCTGAGGCAGTTGAAGCAGTTATCACAAATCTTAATGTTGAGAAATGTTTTGTTATTGGCCATTCTCTTGGAGGTTATGTAACATTGGCATTTGCAGATAATTATGCACACAGACTTTTCGGATTTTCTCTTTTTCATTCCTCTGCTTATAGCGATAACGTTGAGAAAATTAAAAACAGAGAGCGAGAAATAAAATTAGTAAAACAAGGGAAAAAAGAATTGCTTTTTAATACAAATATCCCTCTGGTTTTTGCAAATGAAAATACAGAGAAATTCAGTTCAATTATTGAAAGAAACAAAAAAAATGCAATTCAAACAACAGACAGAGGAATTGTTGCAAGCTTAAAAGGTATGGTGCAAAGACCCGACAGAACAAATGTTTTAAAGGATACAAAAATTCCGGTTTTATATTTTATTGGCACCAAAGATAATTTTATTCCTGTTCCGGTAGCGTTAAAGCAGGCAGAATTGTCTAAAAAAATTAAAGCTGTTGTTTTGCAAAATTCAGGTCACATTGGCTTTGTCGAAGATAAAGAAAAATCTGTTCGAGAACTGTCCGATTTTGTTAATGAATGCTATTAATATTTACTCGTCTCTTGTTAACAGTTGCTCAATTATTTTAGGAAAATATTCATATTCTAATGAATGAACTTTTTGAGCAATTTTTTCGGCAGAATTAATGCCTTCAATATTACATTTTTTCTGAAAAATTATTTGTCCATCATCATAATTGTTATTTACATAATGAATTGTAATGCCTGTTTCTTTGTCTTTATTTTTTAAAACTTCTTTGTGAACTTTTGCCCCATACATACCTTTTCCGCCATATTTGGGTAGTAGCGCAGGATGGATATTTATTATTCTATTTTCGAATGTGTTAATAAATTTTTCGGGAATTAACCATAAAAAACCTGCTAAAATAATAAAGTCTGTTTTTGCTGCCAGAAGAAAATTTTCAATAATATTTGTTTCATAAAATTTATGTTTGTCAAACACAAGGTGGGGGATGTTAAAATATTTTGCACGTTCGAGCACATAAGCATCTTTATTGTTAGATAAAATTACTTCAACTCTTATTTGTTCGTGGTTTTTGAAATATTCAATAATGTTTTGAGCATTTGTTCCTGAGCCGGAAGCAAAAATGGCAATTCTTTTCATGTGTTTATGTTTCAACAATACAAAAATTAAAAGAGAAAGGAAAGAGCGATAAGTTTCAAATTCAATTAAAACAATGTGTTTTCGTTTTTTTGTTTAACATATTCTTCATCAACAAGAAGATTGACTTCTTTCGAAGCTTCAACAGCTAATTTGTCGCACACTTCATTTTCAACATTATCGTTATGTCCTTTTATCCAAATAAATTTTACTGTGTGATTGGCATATATATTTAAGAAACGTTTCCACAAATCGGGGTTTTTCTTTTTTTTAAAATTCGTTTTTTCCCAATTAAACAGCCATTTTTTTTCAACGGCGTCAACAACATATTTCGAATCGGTATATATTGTGACATTACTGTTTTTGTTTTTCAGCTGTTCAAGTGCAACAATAACCGCCAACAGTTCCATGCGGTTGTTTGTTGTCAATTTATAACCTTGAGACATTTCTTTTCGATGTTTGCCGGCTTTTAAAACAACACCATAACCTCCCGGGCCGGGATTCCCACGTGCAGCACCATCTGTGTAAATTATTATTTCATTGTTCATATACAAAATTAATGTTAACGAAGATATAAAAAAGCGGGCAAATATAAAAGCTTATCTTGTTGTCTGTTTTTAGAATAAAAAAAATCCCGACTTTCTTTAGTCGGGATTAATATTTAAAAAGCATTCTTTATTTTGTTGCTTCTTCATATTTTTCCGGTGTTAGTAGCTCATCAAGCTCAGAAGCATCATCAACTGAAATTTTAATCAACCAACCATCACCATAAGGATCTTTGTTAACAACTTCGGGATTTTCTTCAAGTTTTGGATTTACTTCAAGAATTTTTCCTGAAATAGGCATAAAAATATCAGAAACAGTTTTAACAGCTTCTACTGTTCCAAAAGTTTCTTCTTTGTCAAGATGTTCTCCTTCTGTTTCAATTTCAACAAAAACAATATCTCCTAATTCGCCTTGTGCAAAATCAGTAACTCCAATGTAAGCCTCGTTTC
>JAGLDO010000151.1 GCA_023145555.1 Bacteroidales bacterium | reverse complement strand
GAAATTTTAATAATCGCAATAATCAATCGCAATTTTGTTTAAGATATTAATTATTTCTTCCGGGTTTTCTGATGTCAAAAGCTCTAATCTCGTTGGCTTGAAATTTGGAAGACCCTTGAAATAATTTGCGAATTGTCGTCTCATTTCAAAAATTCCTGTAGGCAAACCTTTCCACTCAAGAGATTTTTCAAAATGTGTTTTAACCATCTCAACTTTTTCTTTTATTCGTGGTTCTGGTATTAACTCCCCTGTGTTTAGGTATTGTTTTATTTGATTAAAAAGCCATGGTTTGCCAACACAAGCTCTGCCAATCATAATGCCGTCAACACCATATTTGTCATACATTAATTCTGCTTTTTCGGGACTGTCAACATCGCCATTACCAAAAACAGGAATTTTCATTCGTTGATTATTTTTTACTTCACCAATCAATGTCCAGTCGGCTTCTCCTTTATACATTTGTGTTCTTGTTCGTCCATGAATAGTAATTGCTGCAATTCCCACATCTTGAAGTCTTTCTGCAATCTCAACAATATTTTTATTGCTGTTATCCCAACCCAAACGAGTTTTTACTGTTACGGGAAGATTTACAGCTTTTACAATTTCGGCTGTCATTTTTACCAGAAAATCAATATCTTTAAGCATACCCGCTCCCGAGCCTTTCATTGCAATTTTTTTTACCGGGCATCCGTAATTTATATCAATAAAATCAGGATTTGCCTGCTCTGCAATTTTAGCCGCTTCAACCATTGATGAAATTTTGTTTCCAAAAATCTGAATTGCTATTGGTCTTTCATAATCAGATAGTTGTAATTTTTTTATGCTTTTTTTTGCATCACGAATTAGTCCCTCGGAAGCAATAAATTCGGTAAACATTATATCTGCACCATATTGTTTACATAAATATCTAAACGGTGGGTCGCTAACATCTTCCATTGGAGCAAGTAGAAGAGGTTTTTTTTCAAATATAATATTCCCAATCTTTATCATGTTAGTTTATTTTGTATTTTTGCAACAAAAGTATTAAAATTAATTTATTATAATATGTTTATGCATAAAGGATTATTATCAAAAAGTAAGCCAATAGAAAAAATTTTTTTTTCTTTATTTATAATTGTTGTGTCCTTTTTAATTGTTTTTTTCGTTGGCGTTGTTTTGGCTATACCTTTTTTTAAAATAAATCTTTTTCAAAATCCTTATGTGTTGTCAAATATTTCACCCGAAAATATTAATGTTTTAAAATATTTCCAAACTGTTCAGACAATTGGTCTTTTTATTTTGCCCTCTTTTGTTATGAGTTTTTTTTATGGTGAGAATGTTAGCCAATATTTAAAACTTAATGTTAGTCCAAAACAAATGTCAGTTATTTTGGTTGCTTTTGTTATGATAACAGCAATACCAATAATTAATTTTTTAGCTGAGATTAACTCAAAACTTATTTTGCCCGATTGCTTATATTCTTTTGAACAATGGATGAAAAAATCGGAGTTTAATGCACAAAAAATTACTCAAGCTTTTATGTCGACTAATAAAATAACAGGTCTTTTTATAAATGTTTTTGTTATTGCCATAATTCCTGCTATTGGCGAAGAATTGCTTTTTCGAGGAGTTTTTCAAAAAATATTTATTAACATGACAAAAAATGTTCATTGGGGAATTATTATTGCTGCAGTTCTTTTTAGTGGTATGCACATGCAGTTTTACGGTTTTATCCCACGAATGTTAATGGGTGTTTTTTTGGGATATTTGTTGGTTTGGAGTAAAACAATTTGGTTGCCGATTATTGCCCATTTTGTTAACAATTGTTTTGCTGTTGTTTATTTATTCTTTTCAGAAAGTAACGATATAAGCAAAAATATTGACAATGTTGGCAAAAATTATGATACAATTGTGTATTTAATATTTAGCGTTTTAATTGTAACATATTTAATTTTTTTAATTTTTAAGCAGGAATCTTCAAGAAAAAAATTAGCAATTAAGAATTAGGATATTTAATGTTATTGTGTTGCAGAAATTAAAAAAACAGCATTAAAAAAATCAAAATTTGAATTTATAGGTTTTTATGCTTTTAAATCAAGATTAATATTAGAAAAATAAGAAGTTTCATTTTTTCTATAAACATAAACAACGCCAAATTTAATACATTTTTCACGCATTAAGTCATCAGGCATGTCATTAAAATAGTCTTCAACTTCATTCCAGATATTTAAAATAATATCGTCAGCTTCCTCTCTTAACGAAGAGATTTTTTGTTGAGCTTTTATATAAATTCTTTGTAAATCGTTTTGGTTATTAAAAGACTCAATAAAATTTTCATACTGAACATTAACTAAGGCAATTGTTGGGTTTGTTATTGGATTTCCTCCCGTAGATATTCTTTCGGCTTCGCCTGCAATAACTTTTTTTCCCCAAAGAATAATATCTTGTTCTGTATTTAATGGTGGAACTTTTTTATCGAAGTTTTGTAAATTATAGAATTCTCTAACCAGAGGAGATAATTCACCCCTAATAATTGCAAGGTTTAATACCTGAATAAAATGAGAAATATATATCCGCACTTTTTTTTGTCTTGTTAAATATTGTTTGTTTTTTTGAATGCGGTTTGTTCGCGATTGATTTACATATATGTTTGCTTGTTTATATGAGGGTAAAAAATATTTTAATCTCTGTATAGTTTTTTGTGATAAAGCAATATCTTTTGTCGAGGAGTTATTAATTTTTTGTTGAGCTGTTTCTAAAGCTCTGTATCTGGCACTATCGTTATTTGGTAATCGTCGATATGGCATAACCAAGTTGTTAACAATTTGTTGATAATGTGCGAATATATAAAAAATATAAAAAAAAACAAAACTATTCGCAGTTGAATTCTTTATTAGCAATAAATTTTTTATTATGGTGTTTGATAATGATTTTTTTTAGTAGTAATTTAGAAAACTTTTAATTTAAATTTTATATTATGTTTAACAAGACAATTTATACAAATAGACGAAACAGACTAAGAGAAAAAGTACAGAGTGGTTTAATACTAATATTAGGCAATCCGCCATCTCCTCAAAATACATTTGCAAATCATTTGCATTTTCGCCAAGACAGTTCTTTCCTTTATTTTTTTGGTTTGAATTTTGAAAATCTTGCTGGGGTTCTTGATATTGATAATAACAAAGATTATCTTTTTGGTGATGATATTGATATTGATGACATTATCTGGATGGGACCTCAAAAAAGCATTAAAGAAAGAGCCAATGAAATTGGAGTTGAGAACTCAGAACCTTTTTCAAAATTGTTCGATTTTTTAAATATCGCTATTAAAAAAGGACGAAAAATTCATTTTTTACCTCAATACAGAGCTGGAAATGTTATCTTACTCGAACATTTATTAGGAATTCATCCTTCACAAGCAGCAAATTATGTGTCTGCAGAGCTTATTAAAGCGGTTGTTAGCTTGCGTTCAATAAAAGAAGCTTGTGAAATTGAAGATATGGAGAAGTTTGAAGATGTTGCTTATGAGATGCATGTTACTGCAATGAAAATGGCAAAACCCGGTGTTGTAGAGCAAGAAATTGCAGGAGCAATCGAAGGTGTTGGATATGCTCACGGAGGTTTAATGTCATTTCCACCAATTGTTTCTGTTAACGGACAAACTTTACATAACCCTTATCACGAAAATGTATTAGAAGTTGGCAGAATGTTACTTTGTGATGCCGGTGCAGAATCACCAATGAGATATGCTACAGATATTACAAGAACAACTCCTGTCGGCGGAAAATTTAACCAACGACAAAAAGAAATTTATGAAATTGTATTCGCAGCAAATATGAAAGTTATTGATATTGCTAAACCGGGAATTTTTTATCGCGATGTTCACCTCGAAGCAATGAAAGTTCTTGCTAACGGATTGTCACAACTTGGAATTATGAAAGGTGATGTTGACGAAGCTGTTGCTCAAGGTGCTCATGCAATTTTCTGTCCTCACGGATTAGGTCACATGATGGGTCTTGATTGTCACGATATGGAAAGCCTTGGTGAAGACTATGTTGGTTACGACGATGAAATAAAAAGAAGCACACAATTCGGACTATCAGGTTTGAGACTTGGCAGAAGATTACAAACAGGATTTATGATGTCTGACGAGCCTGGTATTTATTTCATACCCGAGTTGATTGATAAATGGAAATCAGAAAATAAATTTACTCAGTTTATTAATTACGAAAAATTAGAAACGTATAAAGACTTTGGAGGTATTCGTTTAGAAGACGATTTGCTTGTTACCGAAGATGCTTGTCGTGTGCTTGGGAAACCTATTCCTAAGACTGTTGATGAAGTTGAGAATATGGCAAGACAATAGTTTTTTGTCATTGCAAATTATTAATATATGACATATCTTCAAGATATGTCATAT
>JAGLDO010000150.1 GCA_023145555.1 Bacteroidales bacterium | reverse complement strand
ATTATTAGCCGTGGTATGGATAAATAAATTAAAAATAATCTATCAACACCTACTTCCACAGTTAATTAAATGAACCGTGCAACGGATATTTTACATTATTTTTCAACAACATTCCCTGATAAAAGATTCGAATATTTTTTGTTGTTGCCAAGTATTTTAAGTGCTTCGGTTATTTTCGGATCTTTTGATAAAGATGAAGAGATTCGTCCTTTTTGGAAATAATATCTGCTAATTATTTCTTCTTTAATAAGTTCTTTTATTTCGCCTTTGAAAGTGATTAAATCTTTGTCTTTATCATGGGCAAGATCTTTTTGCAAAATTTCAAATTCTTTTGAAACTCTGTCATAATACTTTTCTTTTTTTGCAATTTTTTTTAACTCAGCAAGTTTTTTTTCGCTTTGAGTTTTATAATCGAATTTTTTATCTGCAATAAAATCAATAAAGTTTTCGTAATCGCTATCTGTAAAATTAAATTTTGTGGCAGATTCAATTGAATCGTGGCTTAATTTATAATCAGTAGCAAAGTCGAAAATTAAATTCTTAATAACTAAACAGATAGCTATTTTGCTAAGATATTCGGGCTCTATTTTAATGTCTGGTAAAATACCTCCGCCGTCGTAAACTGTTCTGCCATTATTAGTTGAAAATTTTGTAACTAAAGTATCAGGAATTTTTCCAACACTGCCGTCTTCGTTTCTGTGAGAGTAGTCAAGAGCCTGAATACATCTGCCGCTTGGAATATAATATTTTGCTGTTGTAACTTTTAGTTTTGAATTATAACTGAGCGAGCGTGTTGTTTGCACCAAGCCTTTGCCGTAGGTTCTTTGTCCAATAATTACTGCACGATCTAAGTCCTGCATGGTTCCCGAGACAATTTCAGAAGCCGAAGCAGAGCCTCTGTTAACTAAAATTACAAGAGGAGTATTTGTGTCAATTGGCTGGTTAGTTGCTTTATAGGTTTTGTTCCATTGTTTAACTTTACCTTTTGTTGTAACAATTGTTTGCCCTTTATCTACAAAAAAATTACAAATATTAACAGCTTCGTTTAATAAGCCACCGGGGTTGTTTCTTAAGTCAAACACAAAAGCCTTTGCATTCTGTTTTTCTTTTAAATCTAAAATAGCTTTTTTAACATCTTTACTCGAATTTTCTGTAAAAACATTTAGCTTAATATATCCTATGCTGTCGTTTAACATTCCGGAATAAGGAACGCTGTTTATCTGAATTTTTTTACGAGTAATATTTTTGTCAAAAGGTTTTTCAACACCTTTTCTTTTCATTGTTAGTTTAACCTTTGTGTTTGGCTGTCCTTTTAATAATTCGCTAATGTCTTTTATTGATTTTCCTTTCGTTGATTTTCCTTCAATTTTGGTTATAATATCACCGGCTTCAATTCCTGCTTTATGGACAGGAGCGTTTTCGTAAGGCTCAGCAATTACAACATAATCACCGCTCTTTCTTATTATTGCACCAACACCACCATATTGACCGGTTGTCATGAATTTAAAATCTTCAATTTTTGATTCGGGAATAAAAACAGTGTATGGATCTAATGATTTTAGCATTTCATCCATACTTGTTTTTATTAAATCTCCGGGATCAATTTCATCAACATAATAAAGATTAAGTTCTCTAAAAAGAGTATAATAAATGTCAAGATTCTTTGCTATTTCAAAATTGTCATTGTCAAAGCTTACAAATAAAATTGGGGTAATAATAATAAGAGAAGATATTATTATTAATTTTATTTTTTTCGAGATTTTTTTCATCTTAATTTTTGTTAATTTAAAAAAATTGATACTGTTTTATGGTACAGGATCATAACCATGTCCTCCCCAAGGATTACATGAAAGAATTCTTTTTATTGAGTAATATCCACCTTTTATTGGACCATGTTTTTTTATTGCTTCAACACTGTACACCGAACAAGTAGGAGTGTAACGACAGCTTCTTGGTGTTATTGGCGAAATTGTATATTGATAAAATTTAATTATCCCAATAAATAAGAGCTGAAAAATTTTTGAAGGAATATGAATTACTAATTTTAATATTTTAACTGTGTTTTTCATACTCTTTTATTAAACGAGGCAAAATTACAATTATTTTATCTTTAATGTCATTATAATCTAAAATTTTATTGCTTTGATAGATTAGCATAACAGCTAATTGTGTTTCTTTTTTGGCAAAATATTCGTTTATTATTGATTTGTTTAGTCTGTATGCTTCTTTTGTCCTTCGTTTTATTATGTTTCGATTAACCGCTAATTTAATGTGTTTTTTGGGAATACTAATGCATATTTGTACGGGTTGCTTAGTGTTTAAAGCTGTTTTAATCCAAATTAATTTAAAGGGATGTTCTGTAAAAGATCGTCCCTTTTTAAATAGAAAACCAATTGTTTTTTTGCTTGATAAACGCTCTTCTTTTTTAAATGAAAACATAAGCAGAATAAAAAAGGGGAAATTAATTTCCCCTTAAAAGTTTATTTAATAGTTTTTTGCAAAAACAATTGCAATTTTTAAGAAAAATTAATTTGTCGATTTGCTAATTATTTTTTTCCGTTTTTATTATATTTTTTAATATATTGATCTAAAGCCATAGTCATTGAAGGAGCTTGAGGCATAGGAGCCTGAATGTCTAATTTTAATCCGGCTTTTGTTACGGCTTTTGATGTTGTTGGCCCAAATGCTGCAATTTTAGTGCTGTTTTGCTTAAAATCAGGAAAATTTTCAAACAAAGAAGCAATTCCTGAAGGGCTAAAAAATACAAGAACATCATAATTTACATCAGATAAGTCTGATAAATTGCTCATTACCGTTTTGTAAAGTATTGCTTTAGAAAAATTAATTTTGCTTTTTTCTAATTTTTTTGGCATTTCAGGCTTGTGAATGTCTGATAATGGCAACAGAAAACTTTCTTGAGGATGTTTTACAATTATTTTTAATAAGTCCTCAAATTTTTTCTTCCCGCAGAAAATTTTTCTTTTTCTGTAAACAATATATTTCTGTAAATAAAAGGCAATAGATTCTGAAATACAGAAATACTTTAGTTCGTCAGAAACAGTAATTCTCAATTCTTTACAAATCCTAAAAAAATGATCAATAGCTGTTCTGCTTGTGAAAATTACAGCACTGTGATTAAGAATATTGATTTTAGATTTTCTAAATTCTTTTACAGAGACTCCTTCTACTTGAATAAAAGGACGAAAATCTATTTGTAAGTTGTGCTTTTCTGACAATTCTGTGTAAGGAGATTTGTCCGTTGTTGGCTTCGGTTGAGAAACTAAGATACTTTTTATTTTCAAAGCTATAATGATTTTGTGAATAATAATGTTTGCTTTTACTTACTATATATACGTTGTAACTATTTTATAAATAAAGAGTAAAGGAATAATTTCAAGGGCACAAAGGTATATAAATAAATAAAAAAAAGAAAGCCTTATTTGAATACTAATTTGAAAACCCCTTAAAATTTTAAATAAGTATGTTGTAATAAGTATAATAATTGATGCTTTTATTAATATTATGCTGATATAATTTGATGTATACGGTATTGCAAAAATCAACGGGAAAAGAGCAATTCCGCATGTTTTGTTATATATAAAATTGTTATAATAGTATTCTTGAAAATTTTTTTTCGACAGCAAAATAAAATCAAAAAATTTAAAAAGAAATAATTTTAATAAATATGTAATTGATAAAAAACAGAAAAAAATTAAAAAAGTCTCAAATCCTGATAAATTCGTTATTTGTAAATTATAATAATGAAAAATATAATAGCAAATTAATGAGACATTTATAATAAATATTGTGTTCATGGCAAACGAAACTCTGTTTGTAACAATATTTCTTTCCGCAAATAATTTGTTAGCTGTACTAAAATTTATTGATGCTAAAATATTTGAAGAAATAAATTTTTTATAAACAAGATTAATCCACGAGTAGAATGCTAAAGATAATAAAGCAACTACAAGAATCCAGTCGGTTTGGAGGAAAATTTTATCATTAACTTGTCTTTCTGAATGAGTTATAATATTTTGAGAAAATTTATATTTTTGTTTTGCGTTGCTTGTAATAATTTCTTTTTTGTGAACATTTGTTGTTTTTTCAGATGTTTTTAAAATTGAGACATCATAAAAACATGTTTGTTTTTGGATTGTTTTTTCCTTTTCAGGGAAAATATATTTCATTTGTGTTGCATCAAACTGTGGTAATGCAATTGTATCATATTCTGTTCCCCAAATAGTATCGTTAATATTTTTTTCATAAAGATTAAAACTTTTTTTGATATGTTTAATTATACGAACAGGTTTGGGAGCTTTGGTAATAATGCGTTCGGGGATTTCTTTTATTTGTATTTTACTGTCTTTAAGTATTAATTTTGGTTGTTTTTTTGTAGTATCTTGTTTTGAGAAAAAAGATTCTTTTAAGATAGTGTTTTGTTGTTTTGTTGTTGTCGTATCTTGCAGAAAGAAATTTGATTTATCATGATTTTGTTTCATCATTTTTCCGGCATAAAATTTTTACAAAATTAATAAAATATTGCATTATAATTTTGAAATAAGAGGTTTCTTTTAAAAAACAAATAAAATTAGTTATTTATTCTTTCCTAAAAAGGTTTCCAGGTTTTTTAATTGTTCGTGAAGCAGATTTTTATTTTTTCTGTTTTTTTCATTGTCAACAGCTGCTTTTAAATCATTTATCGCATCAGTTCTTTCTAAGTAAACAGTGAGTTTTGCTGCTAATAATCTTACATCAAAATCCCTATCTCTAAGCATTGGAGGTATATGTTTTTTTGCAGACCAGGCACACATATCAACAAGATTTTGCATTGCATCAAGTTTTTCTTCCTTCGATTTTAAAAGATTATTATATGATTCTTGTTGCTTTTGTAATTGGTTTGAAGTAAATAATATTTCTTCTTTATATATTTCCGGACGAACAACATTTTTGCGATAAGAAACAATTGTTTTTTTAGCAACAATTCTCACTAATCGTGGAATTATCCAGCGCATGCCGGGGGTGTTTTCGGGATGACCAACAACAGACGCTGTTTTTCCTTTCTCAACATTTGTTACTATTATAAATGGACGATTGTTTGTCATATTTGCAGGAGAACCTTCAACCGTGTGAACATCGCTTAACATTGTTGCCAGTTTTGTGTATTTATATTTTGAGTTTTTTGCAGGAATTAATACCGGACCTTCGTAATATTGTGAATAGCAGACATTGAAATTTTTTAGTTCAGGAAAAAATTCTTCACCTTCTTTTGTAATACAAAATTTTACTAAACCATGTCCACGATGATCGTGCTCAATATCAATTGCTTCGCCTCCACTTAAACCCAAAGATGGATACCCGGGAGTTTCAGAAAGAATATATGCTCCTGCACAAATTCCGACAATGCCTTTGCCTTGTTTTTTTACAAGGTCAATAATTTTTTGCTGCCCAAGCTCTCCAAGACTTGCAGTTTCGCTTCTACCACTTCCTCCAGGGAACAAAAACACATCAATATCATTCGCTTTTTCCGACATTATTTCTGAAGCAGAGATTGTTCTTGCTTCAATGTCGCTATCAATTTTTAACGATTCGAGAGCATCGGTTATGCAATAAGGACTATCTCCGTTTTTGTCAAAAACACCAACTTTTATAACATTTTCGGTGTTGGTTTTTTGTTTTTGACAGGCTGAAAAAATAATTGCTAACGTAAAAAATAAAATTGTTGGTTTTTTCATCCTTTATGTAGTTTTATTCTGATACTATTCCAAAATTTTTTGAATACGTTTCAATTATTATCGAATCGAGTTCGTTGTAATAATTTTTTATTTCTTTTTGTTTAGGAGGTGATTTTCTCCATTGCTTTAGTTTTTTTTCTGTTGCTTCAAAAATTTTATTTTCAACCGGCTCAATTTTCTGTATTATTCCTGTTTTGTCAGAATTAAT
The DNA here is from genome assembly GCA_023145555.1 of Bacteroidales bacterium. Classification (GTDB taxonomy): domain Bacteria; phylum Bacteroidota; class Bacteroidia; order Bacteroidales; family B39-G9; genus B39-G9. The sequence goes on along the minus strand of JAGLDO010000150.1, from coordinate 10,461 downwards.
AAGTTTTGAAATTTGTAAGTATTTGTTGCCCGAAGCTCTTGTAATAGGATAGCATTCCTTTTTAAGAATTAAAGACATATTGTTTAAAGGAGAATTGCCCAATTTGTTCGCAACTAAAACGTTTGGTAAATTTTCACCTCCTCTAACCCACAAAGGAAGAGCAATGCAGGTGTTTGGATAACCAACAATTGTCCAGATTGTTGCTAAATTTTTGGCTTCTTTTGCTTTTGCGCCTTGAACAAGAATTGCTGATACCGAGCTGTTTCGTGTTATTAAATCCTCGGAATTTATAAAATGTTCACCATCATTCATCATTTTATATTCTTCTCTAAAATCTTTATTTAAGATTGGATGTTTGAAACAACGAGAAAATTTTTGAATAATTGTTTTATAATTTAATTCATTAGTCGCACCTGCTTGATAAAAAAGGTTTTGTGCTGTTTGATATCTTATATATCCATATCCGGCATCTTTTTTCCCTGAAAAAGAATAATTTGTGCGGATAATATATCCATAAGGAGCTTGAGCAGAATTATTAGCATTAAATTTTGTAAAATTGTAATTATTAACTTCATAAAAAGCAGCACCTCCTCTGCCATCAATTACACCAAAATGAGCAGATAATCCCATCGGCTTAGATAAAGTGTCGAGTAAATTTTCAAAGTCTTTGAGAGTTGCACACTTTTGAAGAGCGAGTTTCATGAAATATCCCTCTAAATCTTTTTTAGATGAAGTATCATTAATATTTACATTATATGAAGCACTATTCATAATTGCAAAACTTTCAGAATTTGCTCCTCCCCATATTTGGTTGCCTTTAATATCTTTTGAATTTACAAGTCCAATATATTTGTACTTGCCGTCAGCAAAAAATATCATTTTGTTTTTTTCATAATCAGAATCTCGGAGTTTCCATATCATTGAACGACCGTCTTTTGTGTGTTTCCCTGATATTATAGCTGTTGTACAGGCAATTCCGTTATTAATAAACAAAAAGAAAGTTAATGCAATTAGTGTTTTTTTCATCAAAAATTTATTATTTTTAAATAAAGAAGAATTGAGAAGGCATGTAAATTAATATCCCAGCAAACAATTTTTTAATTTTTTGTTTTTAACTTCTTTCGATAGTTTATAAGTATTGTCATAAATAGCTTTTTCCCACTCGCCATACATTGGGTTAGGAAGAATAATAAATTTAGTTCCAAAGTCGCCTTTGTTTTTGTCAACTATATCAATCGCAAAGTTTTCGTCGCGTTTTTCATATATTTCCGAATAATCGGTTAAATTATCACCAATAAAAAGAATTATATTATAATCTTTTTTAACAACGACTCGTCTTATTTTTTTGCCGGATTCTGTTGTTTTTAATAAAAAATGAGCAGAATCAACACAAGGGAAATTTAGTTCTTTCATGTTTTTCATTGTAACACCCAACTCTTCTTCTAAACGATTTGAAATATAAAAAACTTCAACACCTTTATTTTTTGCGTAGTTGGTAAAATCAACAGCACCGGGCAAAGCTTTTGCTTGTGACAAAGATGTCCATTCTTTCCATGTTTTTGTGCTGTAACTTTGTCCTGTTTTAATGCATTTTACCTGAAAAGGACTATTGTCTAAAACGGTTTCATCAATATCTAGAACTACCGCTTTTTTTTCGTTTTTGTCAAGTTTTGAAACAGAATTATTAACAATCATTTTAGCTAAATTATAAGATTGATAATAAATTGCACGCATTTCAGCTGAATTTTGGAACCAAACGGTTGACATCAAAAGATGTTCGTTTGTTGGGTCTTTTTTTGTTGAAGTGTTTGTTTCGTCAGTTGTGTTTTGGCACGAAACAATACTAAAAAACATAATACTTAAAAGGATAAATTTTTTCATTTGTCTCTTTTTTTATTTGAAGTTAAAAAATTTTTATCTTTACAAATTTATTACGCAAAAGAACAAAAAAAAATATTCATTTGTAACTTTTTAATAAGTTTAAACGTTTTAGTATTGAATTTTGTACATTTTTTATGACTGTTGACGAATATAATAAGAGTGTTGACTTGTATTCTGATAATGTCTATCGCTTTATTTTAAAGAACATTAGAGATGTTGATAAAGCTAAAGATATTATTCAGGACACATATGAAAAGTTGTGGATAAATGCTGAAAAGGTTACTTTTTTAAAAGTTAAATCGTATATTTTTACTGCGGCTTATCACACCATGATTGATTTGATTCGAAAAGAAAAGAAACAAGCCGATTTTGAGTGTGTGAACCCTGAGCATTATTCTCACACTCAGCAATATTCTGACTTAAGTGAGTTGTTGAATGAAGCAGTTAATAAACTGCCCGAAATTCAACGTTCTGTAGTCTTGTTGAGAGATTATGAGGGTTATTCATATAAAGAAATTGCTGAGATTACAGAATTAAACGAGTCTCAGGTGAAAGTATATATTTATAGAGCAAGAGTTTTTTTGAAAAATTATATTGGCAGTCTGGATGCTGTTGTATAGCATTTTATTATTATGAATATTAACAGAAACAATTACGAAGTTTATTTTATTGACTATTTTGACGGAATACTTAATTCTGAGCAAGAAGAGCAATTGTTTGTGTTTTTGTCTCATAACAGCGACCTTAAATATGAATTTGATAATTTTGAAAATGTTAGCCTGTGTGTTGATAAAGTAGCATTCAGGGATAAACAAATTTTAAAAAAAGATTTAATCAGCAAAGAAGATTTTAATGAATATTGCATAGATAAAATTGAAGGAAATTTTTCACACGAAAAAGAGATTTTTTTTAAAAATTATCTAAAAGAAAACCAGGATAATCAAAAAGAATATAATCTTTTTAAGAAATCAGTTCTTCTTCCAGATCTGTCTGTCAGATTTGACCAAAAGCAGGAATTAAAAAAGATAGATTTTGGTTCGAATTTTGACAAAGCCTCTGTTGCATGTCTCGAAAAAGATTTGTCTATATCAGAAAAAGAAAGATTTAAAATTTTTTTAACACAAAATCCTCAAAAGAAGAAAGAATATCAGCAGTTTGAAAAAACAATAATAAATAACGACAAATCAATTGTTTTTGAGGACAAGATGTTGTTGAAAAAGCATTTTGTAACCAAAACGAATAAAATAAAAGCAATATTTTCATATGTATCTGCCGCAGCAGCAATTGTATTGCTCTTTTTCGGATTTTCTTATTATCAAAATCTTCTGGAAACAGAAACTGTTGCAATGTCAAAAATCGATTCGTCAGAAGTTCGAGTTTCTTTTTCTAATTCAGCGGGGTTTATTAATTCACAAGAAAATCGAAAGAAAAATTTTGCTTCTAAAGATTATGGCTCAAAGCAATATAATAAAATGGTTAAACAGCAAGCTGTTAAGAAGAGAAGAGAAAAAATAAAGCCGATAAAAGCACGTCGAGAAGTTAGATTTGCCAATAATTATGACAATAGTATTGTTGCAACACCGAAATCTTATAAAATAATAAAAACTCATCCTCAGAAATACAATACAATTTCACATACAGTTGTACAAAAAATTACAGAAAAAGTAATTAAACCTGAAACTGTTTCAAGCGGTATTAATCTGTGGGATATTGCAAAAGCCGGTATTCGAACTATCAATAATTTGACCGGAAGCAAGATTGAATTAGAAAAACAAATCTCAAAAAACGGTACAGGAGAAACGCTGGCTGTTAATTCCAGGAATTTTGATTTTTCCACAAAAATAAAAAAAAATAAATAAGCCTGTAACAAATTAACCACAACATCCGTCTTATTATCGAATTTGAATTAAATGTATATTATTGAGTTATATAAATTTTATTCTCAATTAAATCCGAAGGTTAATGGGTTTTTACGGAAAAATAAAAATTAATAGATATTGAAAAATGAAAAAAATGAAAAAATTTACAAGTTTGTTTTTAGTAATGATTTTTGTAATGAGTTCTATGGCTCAAACAGTCGACACTCTTACTACAAAAAAAGAAGATTCTACAATTTCAAAGACATCAACAGATACTTCTGTTTTTGACGAGGGAATAAAACAACAACAAAAAGAGAGAAGATTAACAAGAACAGTAGATACTACAATTGTTGATAGTTCCGATAATAATACCCACGTTAAGATTAAAGGGAAAGATGTTATTATTATTCAAAATGAAGATGGAACAACAAGAGTAAATGTGTCAAAAGAAGATAATAAAAAATCAGTTACATTGCATGTTGAGACAGATACTGATTACATTTATGACTATTATGATTCTGACACAACCCGACTTAGAATTGGCAAAAAGAAATTTATTATAATCGATGATGGCGAGAATAATGAAATATCTTTTGAAAATGAGGGTTCTGAAAAGGGGGATGGAAAATTTAAAGGGCATTTTGGTGGGATTGATATTGGTATAAACAATTATTTTACCAGCGATTTTTCAACTAGTTTGCCTTTAAGTGAGGAATATCTTAACTTAAACACAGGAAAATCATGGGGAGTAAATCTTAATTTGTTTCAACAAAGCATAAGTTTGATTAAAAACAATGTTGGTATTGTAACCGGTATAGGATTTGAGTTTAATAATTATAGTTTTGAAAATAAACAAATGGTTTTGTCAGGCGACTCAACTGTTTTATCTTATTACACCGAAACTCAACAGAACTATGAAAAAAATAAATTGACAACAAGTTTTTTAACTGTGCCGTTAATATTAGAGTTTCAAATTCCGGTTGGAGAAAAAAACAAACCGATTTATTTATCGGTTGGGGCAACAGGAAGTGTTAAATTAGGATCTCACGTAAAATTAAAAGACGATAGTGGTAACAAAGAAAAAAGACGCGACGATTATAATTTATCACCCCTTAGATATGGATTAACAGCAAGAATTGGTTACCGAGGAATGAATTTCTTTGCTAATTATAGTCTTCAACCAATGTTTGAAAAGGATAAAGGTCCTGAGTTATATCCTTTTACGATTGGAATATCTTTTCTTACATTTTAATAAATTAAGCAAACAATTATAGTCCATAACAAACCGTTCTTTTTAAGAACGGTTTGTTTGCGAATTAAAAGGTTTTGTTTGTCAAACAAACAAGTTCGCACACAGTTTTTTATTGATGAAGACAAATAAAAACTACGGATTTAATCTGTTTTAATACTCTTTGTTTTTTTTAACACAAAAAAAGAATTAATTTGGCATTAGAATATATCAGAACGCATTAATTTAAATGAAAATTATAAAAAATATTTTTATCAGTATTCTTGTAATTATTGTTTTTATAATTACAGCAGGTTTTATTTTTGCTTATTTTTTTGAAGATGAAGTTAATCAGCTTTTTGTAAAGCAAATCGATAAACATTTAACAACAAAAATAGATATAAAAAAAATCCATTTTTCAGTATTAAAAAATTTCCCAAACGCTTCGGTTGAGTTTTCAGAGGTGGTAGCCTTTTCTACACAAAGGCTAAATAAAAAAGATTTTAAAAATAGAACTGCAGATACTTTGTTTGTTGCAGAAAATTTTTTGTTCGAATTCAATATTGTAGATATTATTAATAAAAAGTTTAATATTCATAAGATTCATATTAAGAATGGTGAAATATTTCTTGCAGTTGATAACAAAGGGAATGATAATTATCATTTTTTTAAGAGCAATAAAACAAACAACGAGAGCTTTAATCTTAAACTAAAACAAATAAGGTTGTCGAATATAAAATTTATATATAAAAATTTACTTACGCAAACACAGTTTCAAGCACAAACAAATAAATTATCCTTGCAGGGAAATTTTTCATCAGACAATTATCGCCTTTTCACAAAAGGGAATTTTAAATTGGAGAAAATTATTTTTGGAAATGTTAACTATATTAACACAAACGAAGCTTCACTCTCGCTGGATATTGAGGTAGAGAACAATGTTTTTAGAGTTTTAACAGGACGTCTTTCAGTCTCCGATTTGCTGTTTGGCATTAGCGGAGACATTAATATTGGTGAGAAAAACGATATAAATATTAATATTAAAGGAAAAGAGTTAAGCATCGAGTCTTTGATTTCTATCTTGCCTCAAAAATATAGTTTTATTAAAAAAGAATATGCCGGCACAGGAAAAGTTTTTTTTGACACAAAAATTAAAGGGCAAATAAGCAAATTCCAACCTCCTCATATTGAAACACATTTTGGTGTTGAAAATGCTACAATCTTAAATAAAAAAACAAAGATTAAAATTAATAAAATTAATGCAAAAGGATTATTTTCAACAGGAAATTTGAACAAACCACAAAGTTCTTATTTAAAGATTTTTGAATATAGCGCAGCTTTAAATGAAAGTTCTTTTAGCGGAGCTCTTAGCTTTAAGAATTTCAATTTTCCCGATTTGCACATAAAAATTAATACTGATTGCAATCTTGAAGAATTACAAAGTTTTTTAAAATTTAAAACAATAAAAAGCATAAGTGGAAGTTTGAAAGCAAAAATTGATTTTTATGACAGAATTAAAAATATTGAGAAATATTCTTTTGAGAATTTTAAAAATTCATTGACAGGAGGGACTATCTCACTAAAAAACACCAAAGTTCAATTAACAGAAAGCGATTATTTCTTTTCAGATGTAAACAGCAACATGAATTTTAATGGAAATGATGTTAATGTGGAACAAATGGCGTTTAAAACAAGAAATAATAGTTTTGAATTTAAAGGGCAAATAAACAATCTCATTTCTTATTTATTTGAAGAAAATCACACCTTATTTATAAAAGGTTCTGTTTATTCTCCAAGAATAGTAATTGATAGTTTGTTAGAAATAGAAACTAAGAATGAACAAGACAAAATAAAATTCCCAAAAGATTTAGAGTTTAAAATTAATATTAAGGCAAAAGAATTTTTATGGGATAAGTTTATTTCAAAGAATTTATCGGGAGTTTTAAATTATCAAAATAAATCGTTGTTTTTCAACTCTCTGTTGTTTGATTCTATGAAAGGAAACTGTTCTGCCAATGGTGTATTTGCACAAAAATCAAATGGGAATTTTGTGTTAACAACAATGGCAGATATAGATAATATTGACATTCGGAAATTGTTTTTTTCTTTTTCTAATTTTGGACAAGATTTTCTAAAATACAATCATTTAAAAGGATTGTGTACTGCTAATATTAATTTATTGTCAGAGTGGGAAAACAATTTTGATTTTATATCAAAAACATTATATGTAACAAGCTCATTAACAATAAAAAATGGAGAGTTGGTTAGTTTTGAGCCGGCAAAAGAGCTTTCTTCTTTTGCAAAAATTGAAGAGTTAAAACACATAAAATTTTCAACTCTTACAAACGATATAATGATTAAAAATGAAAAAGTGTTTATTCCTGAGATGGAGGTTAATTCATCTGCTTTCAATTTGTTTTTTTCAGGAGAACAGAGCTTTAAAGGAGATATTTCATACAAAATCAGATTGTTGTTATCAGAAGTATTAGCAAAAAAATCATCTTTGGCGAAAAAGGAAAATAGTGAGTTTGGCATTATTGAAGATGATGAACAAAACAGAACAAGCCTGTATTTTTTAATTACAGGAACAACCGACGATTTTGTTGTTAAGTATGATACTAAAAGAGTAAAAAAACAAATCAAAAAGAGATTTACACAAGAAAAAAAAGTATTAAAAACAATATTAAATGAGGAATTTGGTTTATTCAAAAAGGATACTTCTGTTATATTTAATAAAACAAATAAAAAAGAAAAGAAAAAGACCTCGAAGCAGCCGTTTATCATAGAATGGAACGAAGAAGACACATTAACGAAATAATATAATTGTTATGAATGTTTATGCCAATAAAAAAACATGGAAATTTTTGCTTTTTATTATTGCTATAATAATTGGTATATCTTCGTTAGGATATACTGATGTGTTAGTAAAAAAATTGTCTGTTGAAGAAAGAAAAAAAGTTGAGCTGTGGGCAGAAGGAACAAAACAGCTCGTTAAAAATGAAAATCCCAACCAAGATGTAACTTTTGCTCTTAAAGTTATTGAAAAGAACGAAACCGTTCCTGTTATACTAACTGATGAAAACGATAGTATTATTGCATACAGAAATATAAAACCATCAAAGTTTCACAAAGAATCTTTTTTTAAGAAACAACTTGAGTTAATGAAAAAAGAGCAAGAACCAATAGAGATTATTATTTCAAAAGATTACAAAAATTATATTTATTATAAAAAATCAATATTATTAAAACAGCTGTCAATATATCCATATGTTCAACTGGGAGTAATAGTTTTATTTATACTAATTTCATATTTTGCTTTTAGCTCATCACGAAAAGCAGAACAAAACAAAGTCTGGGTTGGCATGTCAAAAGAAACAGCACACCAACTAGGAACACCAATTTCATCATTAATGGCATGGGTGGAAATATTAAAGCAAAACGAAGGGAATGTTGAATATTTAAAGGAAATTGATAAAGATGTAAATCGCTTGCAAAAAATTGCCAATCGGTTTTCTAAAATTGGTTCAACACCTGTTCTTGTTAAAACAAATATTGTTGAAATGCTGAGAAATTCGGTAAATTATATGAAAACAAGAGTGTCAAAAGATGTGGTTTTTAATCTGAATTTTTCTTCGGACGAAAAAATTTTCGTGCCACTTAATAATTCTTTGTTCTCATGGGTAATTGAAAACTTGTTAAAAAATGCAACAGATGCCATAAATGGCAAAGGAAATATTAATCTTTATATTGAAGAAACAAAAAATTTAGTGAATATTGATATTAAAGATTCCGGAAAAGGAATTCAAAAATCAAAGCAAAAATTAATTTTTAATCCGGGTGTTACTACAAAAAGCAGAGGTTGGGGGCTGGGCTTATCGTTGTCCAAACGAATAATAGAGCAATATCATGCAGGCAAAATTTTTGTGAAGAATTCAGAAATCAACCAAGGAACAACGTTTAGGATTGTTCTACAAAAGAAATAAAAAGAATTCAATCAAAAGCGTGAGTAAAAGAAAAATAATCGTATTTTAATTTTTTGGTTTATTAATATTAATTTATAATTTTGCACGGATTTTTATCTAATTAAAATTGAAATATTTAAAACAATACTTTATACCAGTAAATGATTTAAAACAAGAAGATTATTGTTTTGAATTTAATATTGATAATAAGTTCTTTGAGCAATTTGAAAATTCAGAGATAAAAAGAGGAGATGTTTTTGTTAATATAACCTTAACAAAAAATTCTCAAAACATTATTCTGGATTTTGATATAAGAGGAACCGTTAATGTTATGTGTGACAGATGCCTTGATTATTTTGATTTGCCAATAAAATGTAATGAAAAATTGTATTTTGTTTTTGGTGAAAAAAACAACGAACAAGGAGGTGATTTAGTTACACTTAAAGTTGATGAAAACGAAATAAATGTAGCACAATATATCTATGAATTTATTACATTATCTTTGCCAATAAAAAAAACTCATCCCGATGATGAGAATGGAGAAAGCACATGTAATAAAAAAATGCTTGAAAAGCTTAATTCTGTTAATTTTAAAAAAGAAAAAGAATTAGATCCCAGATGGGAAAAATTAAAAAATTTAATTAAATAACTTAAAAAAATGGCACATCCGAAAAGTAGGATTTCTAAACAAAGAAAACACAAGAGAAGAACACATTACAAAGCAGAACTACCAACATTAGCAACTTGTTCTAATTGCGGAGCTACTGTCGAATACCACAGAGTATGTCCAGAATGTGGATACTACCGAGGGAAACTCGCAGTAGAAAAATTTGCAAAAGTGTAAGACTTTTTATTGCTTAAAAAGTTTTAATCGCCAAATTATTTTAATAGATGTAAAAAACACTGTTTTATGCATCTATTTAATTTTTGTAGAAAAATATTGGCATATTTTTTTTTATAAATTACGACAATATTTTCATAAAAAAATTTAAAACAATGGCAAAAATTCATGCAAAAATAACTGGAGTAGGGGCTTATGTTCCAGAATACATTTTGAACAACCAAGAGTTGAGCAAAATGGTTGATACTTCTGATGAATGGATAATGACCAGAATCGGTATCAAAGAAAGAAGAATTTTAAAAGGCGAAGGAAAAGGATCTTCTTATTTAGGAGAAAAGGCGGTTAAGCAATTGCTTGAGAAAACGGGAACACTACCCGAAGAAGTAGATGTGCTTCTTTGTGCAACGGTTACTCCTGATATGCAGTTCCCTGCTACAGCTAATGTTATTAGCGATAAAGTAGGAATTAAAAATGCTTTTGGGTATGATATAAACGCAGGATGTTCAAGCTTTTTATTTGCGTTATCGACAGGAGCAAAATATATTCAGTCAGGGCAATATAAAAAAGTTGTTATTGTTGGTGCTGAAAAAATGTCGTCAATTGTTGATTATACAGATAGATCTGTATGCCCTATTTTTGGTGATGGTGCAGCTGCTGTATTACTCGAACCGACAACAGAAGATGTCGGTA
>JAGLDO010000015.1 GCA_023145555.1 Bacteroidales bacterium | reverse complement strand
CGTAATCGTTCTATTGAAGAAAATCTTTTACTTTTTGAACAAATGCGTGAAGGTAAATTTGAAGAAGGAACTCATTCTTTAAGAGCAAAGATTGATATGGCTTCGCCAAATATGCATATGCGCGACCCAATTGTTTATAGAATAAAAAAACAAGATCATCATCGCACAGGCGACAAATGGTGTATTTACCCAATGTATGATTTTGCTCATGGAATTTCTGATGCGATTGAAGGTATAACTCATTCAATTTGTACTCTCGAGTTTGAAGTTCACCGTCCTTTATACGACTGGTTTCTTATAGCTTTAAATATTGATCCTCGTCCACAGCAAATTGAATTTGCAAGACTTAATTTGAGTTATACAGTAATGAGCAAACGAAAGTTGATGGAACTTGTTGAAGATGATTTAGTTGATGGGTGGGACGACCCTCGTATGCCTACTGTTTCAGGTTTAAGACGACGTGGCTATACTGCTATTTCAATAAGAAATTTTGCAAATACAATTGGAGTTGCCAAGCGCGATAATGTAATTGATGTTGCCTTGTTAGAACACAGTGTTCGCGAAGACTTAAACAAAGTGGCAAAGCGTGTAATGAGTGTTTTGAATCCTTTAAAGGTTATAATTGATAATTATCCTGACGATTTGGATGAGGAGATAGATGCAATAAACAATCCCGAAGATGCAAGCAAAGGAAGCAGAAAAGTTCCTTTTTCGAAAGAAATATATATTGAACGTGATGATTTTATGGAAGAGCCGCCAAAGAAATTTTTTCGTTTAGCTCCGGGTAGAGAAGTGCGTTTACGATATGCATATTATGTTACTTGCGTTGATGTTGTTAAAGACGAGAAAACCGGTGAGATTATTGAACTTCATTGTACTTATGATCCTGAAACAAAAGGCGGTTCATCACCTGATGGCAGAAAAGTTAAAAGTACTTTGCACTGGGTGTCGAAAAAACATGCTTTAGATGCAGAAGTTAGATTATATGACAGATTATTTGTTGACGAAGATCCTCTCGGTAAAAAAGGTGTTGATTTTAAAGATTTTTTAAATAAAGATTCGTTAACAACATTAAATAATTGTAAAGTTGAACCATGTTTGAAAGATGCTGCTAACGGCACTTCATTTCAATTTGAAAGACTTGGTTACTTTTGTGTTGATAAAGAATCAAAGCCTGAGAAATTGTTGTTTAACAGAACAGTTGCTTTGCGCGATTCTTGGTCAAAAATGAAAAAGAAATAATTCTTTGACAACTAAACCTGACAGGTTTTGCTTTTTCAAAATAAATTTCCGGCTGTTCGGGGTTTGTAATTCCGAACTAACAAGCTGTATATTAATGTTTTTGGATTGCAAATCCGAAAGAGCAGAATTTGATGGAAAACAACGCTTCCAGGTTTTTCAAACGCTGGAAGGTTTTTCTACAATGATTAAAAAATCACATCTGAATGTTTATTATTCTTTTATGGTTTGATTCTTCGATAATATTAACGCTTATAAAATCGTCGGGAAGAAGATGCTCAATTTTTTCGGGCCACTCAACAAAACAATAGTTTGGACTGTAAAAATATTCTTCATAACCAAAATCAAAAACTTCGTTAATATTTTTAATCCTGTAAAAATCGAAATGATAAATTATTTCATTGTTGGCTGACATATATTCGTTTACAATTGCAAAACTAGGGCTGTTTACAACATCGGTAACGCCTAATTGTTTGCACAATTCTTTAATAAAAGTTGTTTTACCAACGCCCATATCACCAAAAAAAGCAAATTTTTTAAACTCTTTTGTTTTGTTTAAAAACAACTTTGCAGTTTTTTTTATTTCCGATATGTTGTTTATCTCTAATCTAATCACTTTTGCTTAGTAAAAAGTTGGTAATATTAAAAACGGCGTAAAGTTAAAACAATGTTTTATAAAAAAAACGCATAACTAATTTTTAAATTCCCAATACAGATTTTTTTAAGCTCAAAATCACATCCTTATTTATTGCTTAAAACAACAAAAGGGAGAAGCATTTCTTCGAGCGAAACGCCACCGTGTTGAAATGTATCTCTGTAATAATTAGCATAATAGTTGTAATTGTTTGGGTATGCAAAGAAGTTATCGTTTAAAGCAAAAGCATAAGTTGAGCTTAGATGCGAACTAGGTAAATATGCTTTGGCAGGATTTAGTATTTCAAAAACTTCTTTAGGATTATAGCTTATGTTTTTACCTTGTTTATAACGAAGGTTGGTGTTTGTGTTTTTATCGCCAACAATTTTAGTTGGGTTTTTTACCTTTATTGTTCCATGGTCGGTTGTGATAACAATTTTAACGTTTTTAAGTGAAAGAGTTTTTAATAATTCGAATAATGTTGAGTGAACAAACCACGATAAAGTTATTGACCTGTAAGCAGAATCGTTGCTTGCAAGTTCTTTAATCATTTCCATGTCGGTTTTTGCATGGGAAAGCATATCAATAAAATTAATAATTATTACAGAGAGATTGAAATTAGATAGAGCTGCGGCATTATCAATTAATCTTTTTCCTCCTTTAAGGTTTGTAATTTTATCGAAATAAAATTTTTCTTTTCTACCTAATCGGGCCAGTTGTTTTTTTAGTAATTCTTCTTCGTGTAAATTTTTTCCTCCTTCGTCTTCATCATTTCGCCATAATTCAGGATATAATTTTTCAATTTCGGAAGGCATTAAACCGGCAAACATTGCGTTTCTTGAATATTGAGTTACTGTGGGCAAAATGCTGAATGAAATTTCATCTTCATAAACATTAAAATATTTGCTAATTTCGGGTTGAATATATTTCCATTGGTCATATCTGAAATTATCAATAACAATAACAACAACCTGTTCGTTTTTATCAAGAAGAGGAATAATTTTTTGTTTAAAAATGTTAGGTGAAAGCAGAGGTTTGTCTTCATTTTCGGAAGAGAACCAAGAGAAGTATTTCTTTTTAATAAATTTTGAAAACGCGTTATTAGCTTCAGATTTTTGTAATTTAAGAATTTCTTCCATTGCATTACCCTCATCTTTCTCAAGCTCAAGTTCCCAAAATGTTAATTTTTTATATACATCAATCCAATCGTGATAAGTAAACGAATCGTTTATTTTTATGCCGATTTTTTGAAATTCTGATTGATAGTCAGATGTTGTTTTCTCTGTAATTAATCGTTTTTGGTCAACAATTTTTTTAATAGAAAGTAGAATTTGTTTGGGATTGACAGGTTTTATAAGATAATCGGAAATTTTTGAGCCAATAGCCTCGTCCATAATGTATTCTTCTTCACTTTTAGTAATCATTACGACAGGAGTTGAAGCGTTTAGGTTTTTAATTTCATTTAAAGTTTCTAACCCACTCATTCCCGGCATATTTTCATCTAAAAGAATTATGTCAAATTTTTGTTTTTGAATAGATTCAATAGCTTCGTTACCATTGTTGGCAGTTTCAACTAAATAGTTTTTACTCTGTAAAAATATTATGTGTGGTTTTAGAAGTTCTATCTCATCATCAACCCAAAGGATTTTTATTTGTTTCATTTTGTCTGTATTTAACTGAGTGTCAGGCAATATTTTATTTTGTACAAAAAAGCAGAGAAAACCTCAAAAGTTTAGAACTGTTGCCAGAACCAATTTTTTTTATTCCTCTTTAATATAATTTTCGTTAAAAAACTTCAAATATTTTTTAATGCTTTTATCTTGGTAGAAGATTTTAAAATTTTCAATAGAAATAATGAAATAACGATAATCACTTGGTTTAATATCTTTAAACACATCGTCGTTAGCAATTATAGATTCGTAATAGTTTATTCCCTGATCTTTGTTTTTAAATCGTTTAACAACAACTAATTGAAAATTAGTATTTAAAATCATATTGCTGATATTAAAATTAATATAACTATAATAGTCAATATTAAAGTTAGACATATTAAATTTTAACTCATTAACATCAATTTTTTTACTGTCAATTACTATAACATAAAAATGAACAGCTTTATTGTCAATTGAATATATTTCTTTTTCGGTAGAATCTTGTTCGCTTTCAAACGCATCAACCGAAATAACAGTAACACTATCGGTTGTTGCGGGCATTTCTTTTTTGTGTGTAAGAGAAGCTAAAATGCTTGTAGCATATTTTGTTTCGTCACAATTAGGATATTTTTTTATATAATTTATCAATTCAGTTTTAAATGTCGTTGTGTCTTTTTGTTTGCCAACAGAAAGGGTTTTGAGCATCTCAAACTTTGACATTAAATTATTGTTTTTGTAAGTAGTATCTACATAGTGAAAATTATACATCACTTTATCAAACTGTTTGTTTTGATAGTATTTGTATGTAGCACTATAAATAAGGTTTATTTGGTTCTGTTTTTTCTGTAGTTCTTTAAAGAAGCTCGGGTTAATTAGCACTTTTGCATAATTACTTTCAGGGAAGTTTTTAATAATAAGGTTTTTGTAATAATCCGTTTTCTCAATATTATTTAAATCTTTATTAAGAGAATAAAGACGGTAATATGTGAGAAGCAAGAAATCGTTTTCGGGAAACTTTTTAATTAAGCTTTCATAAACGTTAATTGCCTGATTATAATCGTGTAATTTGTCTTGATATACATTCGCAATATTAAACAATGCTTCTTGAATTTGTTTGTTAGAGTTGTTTATTGCAGAATCGGAAGCGGGAATGTCTTTTAAATAAAATTCTCGGGTTTTATTACTTAGCTGTTTTTGGTTGTTTTCATTTGATTGTTCAGAACCTTCGGAGCCTGCTGTTTGATTAAAATCAACCGATGCTTTATTTTTTCTGCGCCAGTCATCTTCAAGCTTTCGTCTTCCCCATTTTTGAATAAACTCCGAATGCCCCATACTTAATGCATTTGGATTATAAAAATACCATTTTCCTCCTATGTTGCTGGTGTTATTATTTCTTGTGTTTTGATTTAAAAACCCGGAATTAAGTTTTTCTTGTTCATCGTCTTGTTTTTTTAGCTCTTCTTCTTTTTTTACATTTTCAATTATTTTGTCGATTACTGCAAGTCTTTCTTTTTCGGTCATTTTTGCCAGTTTTTGCAGGCTGTCTTGCAGTTGCACAGTTTGAAGATTTTTCACCAATTCTGTTAAATATCTTGTTTTAGAGCTTATTTTTTCATATTCGGGATAGGTTTTGTCTAAAAAAGTAACAGTGCTGTCATAATATGCCTGAGCAAGAGTATATTTTGTTTGTTCAAAATAAATATCAGCAATAGATAAAAAAGATATTGCTTTTTGATTAGTGTTGCTCACGCTTTTTTGAGCAGATAATTTGTAATAGTCAATAGCTTGGTCAATTACGTTTTCTTTAAAAGCAATATTAGCTAATGCAAAGTAAATTTGATCTTGATAATCAATATTTTTATCGTCTTTCAGCATTTTAAAAAGCTGTTTCTCAATATTTTTATCATAATCAAAAGACGTGTCGTATAAAATGGCAAGATTAATTTTTGCATTAAAAGCCATTTCATATTCGGGATTTAATTTGATTACTTCGTTAAAATATTTTGAGGCATTGTCGTTATCTTCAATTTTTTGATATATCTGAGCTAAAAGATATTTATATCTGACAATAATTTTTTTCTTTTTATTATAATCAATTGCCTTTAATAATTTTGGTATTGCCTCTTGGTATTTTTCTTGTTTCAAGAAAAAGTCAGCGTAAACGGCATAAAAATCTTTTTTTAATTTTTTAGGCAATTTGTTTTCTTCACCTTCAATTACGTTTATTAATTTTTTTGCTTTTTTAAAGTTGTTCATTTCGCAGTATGTGCGGGTAAGCCAAAGCAAACCCTCGTATCTTACAGGCTCGTCGTTAAACTGCTGAATTACATAGTTAAAAGTTTCGATAGCAGGATAAAAATCCCTTTTATAAAAATGAGATTGCCCCATAATTATATAACTGTCGTCAATCCAATTACAATATTCTTTTTTGTTGAAGAAGTCTCTTTGAGATTTTGACAATTGATTTTTTTTCCTCTTAGGTTTTGTTGTTATTGAGTGCTTTTTTATTGTTTTTGATGCTTTTTCAATAGTCTTATTCATTTGAGGATAAATAGACTTTGACACTTTGTTGTCACCGCATTTATATAGGGGTATAATATCTGAATAATTATCGTGAAAATTGTCGTTAATTTTTTTTTGTCCTTTTTTAAAACTTTCGTTAGCATTAAAAAAAACATTATAGTGAGCTGTAAGATTGTGATAAGCCCGGCTTATTGTTGTGTTTTTTTTTGTTGAGCAACTAAAAAGAAATACAATAACAATAAAGTAAAATAATTTAGAATAATTATATAGGATTTTTTTTTTGTTCAAAGTGTTTGTGTTTAGCTTTTATTAAAACTGTTTTTTTACAAAAATATTTTAATTTTAATTAACTTTTATTTTTTTGCTTATAAATTTTTTAAAAAAAAGGGTAAAAAAATAAAGTTGTCGTTATAAAATTGATTTTTTATACGACAACTTTATTTAAATTATTTTTAGTAGATATTAATGGTTAACTGCGTCGCAACCATCATCATTTGTGATTTCAACTTTTTTAGTAGAATCAAGGTTAATATTTCTTTCTTTAACAGTATTAACAACATTTTGTGCTAAATCTGCAAAAGATTTTCCTGTTACTGAGTCTTCGTTTAGAGCAGAAGGATTACCATTATCACCATTTTCACAAATGCTTTGAACAATAGGTATTTGTCCCAAAAGAGGAACATTTAGTTTTTCAGATAATTTTTTACATCCTTCTTTACCGAAAATATAATATTTGTTTTCGGGAAGTTCTGCAGGAGTGAACCATGCCATATTTTCAATCAGACCTAAAACAGGAACATTAATTTGTTTTCCTTTAAACATGTTAATTCCTTTAATAGCATCAGCTAAAGCTACTTGTTGAGGCGTGCTGACAATAATCGCACCCGTAACAGGCAATTCTTGAACTAAAGTTAAATGAATGTCGCTTGTTCCCGGAGGCAAGTCAAACAAAAGGTAATCGAGCTCACCCCATTCTGTTTGAAAAATAAGTTGTTTTAATGCGTTTGTTGCCATTGGGCCTCTCCAAACAAGAGCATCTTCGGGATTAACAAAGAAGCCAATTGATAAGAGTTTAAGTCCGTATTTGTCGATTGGAATAATTATATCGGCTCCATTTTCTTTTTTAATTTTTGGTCTTTCACTTTCAACACCGAACATTTTAGGTATTGATGGGCCAAAAATATCGGCATCAATAAGACCAACTTTTTTACCTGCTTTAGCCAGAGCGACAGCTAAGTTTGTTGTAACAGTTGATTTACCAACTCCTCCTTTTCCTGAAGCAATAGCAATAATGTTTTTCACATTTGGTAAAATAGATTTGTCTGCTACTTTTTCTATTGCTTTCACAGAGATGTTACCTTTAATGTCAACATCCTGACCTAAATTAGTAAGTATTGCGTTTACACAAGCCTTTTTTACGTCTTCAATGTTAGGGTCGTTAGATTTTTGGAAGACAAGAGAAAAACTGATTTTTTTGTCTTCAATTTTTATTTCCTGTACCATGCCAAGAGTAGTGATGTCTTTTTCTGTTTCAGGATATTTGACACTTCGTAATGCGTCAAATATTTGTTTTGTTGTATATGCCATAATTATTTTATTTTTAATTTCTTATTTAAAATGATTATAAATAATGCCACAAAAGTATAAAATTTTTTATTACAAAAGAGTTAAAAAGATAATTCTTTACAAGGGTCCCAAAAAATATTTTTAAAGTTTAGAATTTGGTCATTTTCAATAATAACATTCTCGCTTTCTAATAGTTCCCTCATGATGTTTGAAGCTCCAAAATGTTTTTTCCCTGTAAGCAATCCTTTTCTATTAACCACGCGATGAGCAGGAACAAATTCTTTTTGACTTAGTGATTTGTTTAGGGCCCAACCAACCATTCGTGCAGCTTGAGGAGAACCAATATATCTTGCTATTGCACCATACGAACTTACTCTACCACAAGGAATTTTTCGAGTAACTTGATATACTTTTTCAAAAAAATTATTATTCTTCTGTTTCCGGTTCATCAATTTTTTCTTTGTTCAGTTTAAATTTAATAAATTTAATTTTTTCTTCCTTTTCTAAATATTGTTTTTCATAAAAGGTTTTAATAGATTTTGCTTCGGATAGTTTATTTAATTCAGTATTTTTTTCGCTGTATAAGTCGTTTGTTGATACATTAATTTCCAATTCATTTTGTTTTACCAGGCTTAAAGTATAATCGTAAAGAACAATATTGTCGGTTTTTAAATTTACAAAACCGTTGGGTTTTAAAATGTTTATATATTTATTTAAGAAAAGTGCAGATGTAAGTCGCTTTTTGTTTCGTCGTTTTTTTAATTGCGGGTCGGGAAAAGTTATCCAAATTTCATCAATTTCATTTTTGGTAAAAAAAGAATCGACAAACTCTATTTGCGTTCGTAGAAATGCGATATTGGTTATTTTTTTTTCAAAAGCAATGTTTGCACCTTTCCACATTCGATTGCCTTTTATATCGATACCAATAAAATTTTTATTTGGATTTTGCGATGCAAGATTGGTTGCATATTCGCCTTTACCACACCCTAACTCAAGAACAATTGGATTGTTGTTGTTAAAAACTTTTTTGCTCCATTTTCCTTTTAGGTGATAATCTGCTTGAAAGAATTCTTTAAAGTCAGGCTCAAATGTAAAATCAAAAGAACCGAATTCTTTAAAATGTTGTAGTTTTTTTTTGGCCACTTGTTTATTTAATTTTTTCAACCCTTAAACCAACATCTAAAACATTTGGAAGGTTAACAGTTCGCATTGCTTGTTCAACTTCAAAAGTATAAATTCCCGGGTGTGGAAATATTACATTCTTTTTATAGGGGATTTGGAATGACCAAACATCACCAAAACCTTTTCCATACCATTTTCCGCTTTTGTCTGCCAAAACACATGCCAGGGTGTCGTGCATTTTGTCTTTATAAGGAAAATGAGTTGTTATAAACAGATATAAATTATTTTTTGGATATTGGCTTGTTATTCTGCTGTTTATATAAAGATTGCATGGGGTAATAGTGTCAGTTATTTCAACATTAAAGCAAAAAATACTGTCTTTGTTCCATATGTGATTTTGTACATCTTGATTTTTTTCATAAATGCGATTTTTGTCGCAAGATGAAATTGAAAATGATAAAACGGCAAGGATAATAATTATAAAATAATATTTGATTTTCATGTGTGTATGTTTTTGTAGTTAACT
>JAGLDO010000149.1 GCA_023145555.1 Bacteroidales bacterium | reverse complement strand
AAAAACTTTAAATCCTTTCCGAAAAAAAAATTTCATAATTGCTTCGGGCTTAATCCTAGCAATGACGACTATGAAGATTTTTCTGAGTGAATTCAACTTTGTTTTCTCGGATTTACAAATCCGAGAAAGAGTCCGTTACATTAGCGATGAAAGCTTGTGTTTTCTCACAATAATAAAAATCACAATAGGAATACCTAAAAGAGCAGTAACTGAATTTATTGGTAAAGTGGCGTTGTACCCCGGCAATCGTGAAATAATATCGCTTAACAACATAATTATTGAGCCTATCAAAATTGAACCCGGTATTAAAAAATTATGATTAGTTGTTTTAAATATAATTCGCGTTAAATGAGGCACAGCAATACCAATAAATCCTATTGGTCCGCAAAAAGCAGTAATTGTGCCTGCAAGAATGCTTGTGCTTATAAAAACCAAAATTCGTGATAATTTTATATTAACACCCATACTTTTTGCATAACTTTCGCCGAGAAGCATTGCATTTAAAATTTTGGTAGATGCTAATGATATTACTAATCCTAAAATTATGCTTGGTAATAGAATATTTAACTGTGAATGTGAAACACTTCCTAAACTACCCATTGTCCATACAATAAATGCTTTAAGCATTGATTCGTTACTAAAATATTGCAATATACTAACAACAGCAGTAGCAGCACTTCCAAACAAAATTCCAAGAATTAAAATTGTCATAATATCCTTAATACGAAACGAAAGGGTTAATATTAAAAACAGAATTAATCCCGAACCAATGCATGCTGAAACAACTACAGCCCAATTACCCATAAAATTAAGCTGATTAGCTGTGAAAAATGAAGAAAATCCAAGTACAAGTACTGCAACACCAAGGCTTGCTCCTGAACTAATCCCTAACACATATGGACCTGCTAATGGATTACGAAAAATTGTTTGCATTTGTAAACCACTTACAGATAATGCAGCACCGGCAATTATTGCTGTAATAGCTTTGGGTAAACGAAAATCAATTACTATTGTGAGCCATTCTTGCCTGCTTGATTCTGATTTTGTTAAAATGTTCAAAATCTCATTTACAGGGATTTTAACTGAGCCTAAAACTAAATCTAAAAAAAATAATACAATTAATAATAATATTAAAATTGCAAAAAATGTTATGTGTTTGCTATTACTATTCTTTGATAACATTATATGGTTTATTAGTATTTTTAATTAATCTTTTTATAATAATACAACTTATAATCAGGGGAAATTTCAGGATGAAAGATATGAATTAAATCCTTTAAAATAATTTGTGGATTAACAATTCCCGATTCCCAATAGTCATTTCCCCCATATTTATTAGTAATTGCGTTGTTGTTAAAAACTCTTTTATTTTTAAAAGCCATGAAATTATTTAAACGGCTATCTACATCAACAATATCTATAATTTTATTTGCGGTTCCTGTATTTATCCAATAATCGGCTTTTTGAGCTTTCGCAAATACGCTTTCAATATCAAGAGCAAGGCTTTCTCGAGATGTATCATCTCTAAACAAATAATTTGCTCCGGCATCGTAAAGAAACCGAGCCGCAAAAGATTTTCCTCCGGGAACATACCATGTATCTTTCCATGGTAAACCTGTAATAACTGTTGGCTTGTTAGTAATTGTGTCTGTTAGATATTTTAGTTTATTGTATTCATTAACAACAATGTCAAACTTCTTATTTACCAAATCACTTTTATTATAAAAAGCAGCAATAAATTTCACCCATTCGGCTTTAGCAAGAGGCTCGTGTTCGAGATATTCAGCATTTATTATTACCGGTATTCCAAATTCTCTCAATTTATTTATATAACTAACAGATTTATTATCAACCCCATAAGTAATAATCAAATCCGGTTTAAGGCTGATAATTAATTCATAATTAAGATTTTGGTCATATCCTACTTCTACAATTTTATTTTGTTGATATAACTTATTAACTTTCTTATTATTAACAAATTTGATATTTGAAACGCCTATAATACTGTTTGTTTCATCAATAAAATCAACAAAAGCAATATGTGTTGTCGATAAGCAAACGATTTTTTTTACGGGTGTTTTAATTATCTGAAAATCAGAATATTTCTTTGTAACTTTTTTGGGATTATCTGCCAACACATATTGATATTGCACATTGCAAGCACCCTGCCATGGATTAAAAACTTTAAGAATTTTAAAATTATTATGATAAATAATACTAAAACCCTTAGCATATTTCACGCTTGTGCTTACAGTATCGGAAATTAAATTTTTAGTATTGTCATGATTATCAGAAGGATTACTACATGAAAAAAAAGCAATTACTATTAAAAAAAATATAAATTTATGCATATCTATTCTTTTGTTTCTGACAAGAAAATATACCTGGAAATATTTCGTCCATTACGGAAATAATAAGTGCCATAAGAATATTTTACTTCCAGATATTCTTTTGCAACACCACGACGATTCACAATCACACGTTTAATTTTCTTCTTTCGTTTATCATAATGTTCAACAGTTATACCTTCGGGATATTTGCGCGCCAAATCTGACAAAAATTTTGTTTCCCTTTCCTTACCTATAAAATCGAAATCTTTTTCTCTGCCCGCCTTTGCTTCATCAATTTTTTGTTGTCTTTCTTTTTCTGCAGCAGCAAGTTTTTGTTCTTTTTGAAGTTGAATAATTTTATCAATTTTCTCTATCCTATCTTGTGGATATTTCTGTTTTGGCTTAACATTCAATGCTGATTTATATTTAGCTTTTGCTGACACATAATCTGATGAATTAAAATATTTATCTGCATCTTTTATCGCATTTTGATATTCTTTATCAGTCAACAATTGTTTTTGTCGCTCATATTCTTTCTTTTCAAGAATTCTACTAATTTCAATTAGTTGATTTTTTGGATATTTTTTTTCAGGAAATAAACTTAACGCTTTATTATATGTTAACTTAGCTTCGTCGAAATTTTTCTGATTAAAATAACTGTCGGCTTTTTTAACAGTTGCATTATAAGAAATAATTTTTCCCTTCTGTAAATTATCTAAAATAGTATTTATGTCATTAATTTTTGTTTTTGGGTATTGTTCTTTAGGCAGAACAACACTCGCTTGATTATATAAATCAATAGCAGCATCATAATTTTTTGATGTAAAAAACTTATCGGCAGTAGAAATTATTTCATCATACTGCTTTTGTAATGCTTGACGAGATTTTCTTTCTCTATCGGCTGATGCAATAAGTTCAATCAACTCACTAATTTTTTGTGTAGGATATTTTTCGTTTGGCAAAATTGTCAGAGCCTTTTCATATTTCTGCTTTGATTCTTTATATTTTTTTGAATAAAATAAATTATCAGCTTCTTTAACTGTCTTATTGTATTCATTATTTTTATTCTGAATATCTGCGAGAATGTTATTTATTTCACTAACTCTTTGCTTTGGGTATTGCTCGGTTGATTTTATTCCCAATGCTTTTTGATATAAACCTAATGACGACTGATAATTTTTATTGTTAAATGCTTGGTCGGCACTTGCTATTGCAGATTGATAAGATTGTTCAACTGCATTTTGTTGTACTAATATTTTGTCTATCACAAGCAGTTGGTTTTTTGGATATTGCTCATTTTCTTTTAAAAATAAAGCTTTTTGATAATCACTCTTTGCTACTGAATATTGCTTTGATTTAAACAAAGCATCTGCATTTGCAATAAATTTAATATAATCTGCTTCTATTTTGGCTTTATCTTGTGCTTGGTTCTGTTGTGTTATATATATTTGTTCTATCTCTGCAATTTTATCTTTCGGATATTGTTCTTTTGATTTAATCTCTAATGCCTTCTCATAATCTTTCTTTGCATCTGAGTATTTTTGTATATTAAACTTATTATCAGCTACAGCTATTATTTGATTGTATTTTTTATTTATCTTATCTAATTCAGCTAATTTTTTTAATATGTCATTTATTCTGTTTTTGGGATATTTCTCTCTCAGTTTTATTGTTAATGCTCTTTCAAACTCAACTTTCGATTGTGTATATTTTTCTGATGCAAATAACTGATCGCCTTTTGCTACTGCATCTTTATATGCTTGCTCTTTTGCTTTTTTCTGCTCTGATGCACTTAGCAAAGAGGCTAATTTTTGATTAATTTCTGAAATTTTTGTTTTCGGATATTCTTCTTCAGGCTTATATGTTAACGATTGTTGATAAGTTGTTTTTGCTTCTTGAAATTTACTTGAGCGAAATAATTTATCTGCCTTTGCTATTGTTTGATTATATAATTTATTTTTTGCTTTTAAATCTGCCAATAACTTGTTTACTTCTGCAATTTTGTTTTGTGGATATTGTTCGTTTGGTTTTATTCCCAATGCTTTTTGATATAAACCCAATGACGATTGATAATTCTTATTGCTAAATGCTTGGTCGGCACTTGTTATTGCAGATTGATACGATTGTTCAACTTCATTTAGCTGTGCGAGTATTTTGTCTATCTCAACTAATCTGCTTTTAGGATATTGCTCTTCCGGCTTAAATGTTAATGCTTTATTATACAATATTTTAGAATTCATATATTGCTTTTGTTCAAAAGTAATATCTGCTTCTTTTATTGCTTCCTTATAAAATTTTTCTTTTTTATTTAAAGAAAGAAGCATATTATTAATCTCAGCAATTTTATTTTTGGGATATGCTTGATCAGGTTTTAATAAAGAAGCAATCTGATAATTTTTCTTAGCCTTTTCATAATGTTTTAAACTAAAGTCATTGTCAGCAAATAGGATTGTTTTATTGTACTGTTCATCAACCGATTTTAGTTTATCTAAAATATTATTAATCTCATTAATTTTGTCTTGGAGATACTTTTCTTTTGGCTTATAAGATAATGCTTTCTGATAATTTGTTTTAGCATCAACATATTGTTTATTATTAAAATAAAAGTCTGCCTGTTTTATTGCCTCATTAAAAGCTTTAATTTTTTGTGCATTAAGAGCTTCTAAATTTTGAAGTTCAGAGATTAATTTTTCAAGTTCCTTTAATTTATAAATCGGATATTGTTCATTTGGTTTTATCTCAAGAGCTTTATTGTAGTTATTCTTTGCATCTAAATATTTTTTCTCATTAAAGTTTTTATCGGCAGATGCAATATATTCTTTATAAGCCTTCTCATCAGCAATTTTTTTATCGGCATTTGCTTGACGGTTGCCTAATATTTTATCAATCTCGGCAATTTTTGTTTTGGGATATTTTTCATCTGGTAAAAATGTAAGTGCTTTGCCATAATATGATTTTGCTTGTTTAAAATTTTCAATATTAAAATTTTTATCTGCCAGAGTTATAGCTTTATCATACGATTTTTTTTGAGACTCCTGTTTTGAAACAATTCTTTTAATCTGCCTAATCATCTCATCGGGATACTCTTCATAAGGATTATAATTTGTTGCCAAATCATACATTTCCAATGCATCTTTATATTTTTTATTGTCAAATAATGCATCAGCTTTTACTATTGTTTGCTCATAAGCTTTTTGTTTAAGATTTTCATATTGGCTTAACAATATTTCAATATCTTTAAGCATTTCTTGTGTGTATTCCTCATCAAAGTCGAATTCACCATATGCATCGTTATATTTAATTTTCGCAATAGGATTTTCTAATATTGAAATATTAAGTCCTTCGACCATAGGAAACAAATCGATGGAAAACCTATAAGTCCAAATTCCTATTTCATCTTTTGGGACAATTGTAACAAAACTCACTTTTTTAGATACAAGACCTTTCTTAACAAATTTTATTATATAATTTTTATTTAGGTCAAGCTTAAAGTTGAATTTACCATTCTCATTTGTGGTAATTGTATTAACTTTTACTGAATTACGATATATCTCAACTTTAGCTTTTTGTATAACTCGTCTTTCAGACTTTGCAGTTCCCTTAACCTCAAGATAACCTTGCTCATCTTGTGCAAAAAGATTTAATGCAAGAAAAAAAAATATGCTTAATATGATTGAAAACTTTTTAATCAAAACATTATATTTTTTAGATATCTGCAGAAAGGTTAACTATTTATAAATATTAAGCATTAAATTTATAAAATTTAAAACATAATTAAAAGACTTATTTTAAAAACTCGAATATTTAATCAATTCTTGTTTCTAAAATAATAAAATTGCTATGTTAATACTCTAAAAACCACCTATCCTCAAGTATTATAATTAATTTTCGTCTTCCGTTTTTGTTTGTGCAAATTTTTCAATAACAACAATTGTCAAAAATCCAACAATTAACAATATAACTGCTGCAATAATGTGTGGTTCATTATTTGTTATATCAAAATAGTGATTAGGAAGAATATTCTTTTGAAGAAGTGGTTTTACAATTCCATGTTTATCAATATAAGTTGAAATAACATTTTTCCACGGCCACAAAATACTTAACGAACCCAGAATAAAACCTGTTAATAAAGCAATTGTTTGATTACGAAATTTCTTATAAATCCACGAAAGAAGATGAGAAAAAGCTAATAAGCCAAATCCTGCCCCAAGAACAACCGGTAATAAAATAACCATATCAAAATTTGTAACAGAATCTATCATAACAAGGTGATAATTTCCTAATAAAATCAGTATGAACGAACCGGAAAGCCCGGGTAAAATCATACTGCAAGCAGCAATTATTCCGCAAACAAACAAATACATCACAGAATCGTTTTCTTTTGCAGGATTTAGCACTGAAATTAATATTGCAATTGCTGTACCTAAAATAAAAAAAACAATAGTTGAGAAAGACCATTTATTAATAGTTTTCCCAACAAAATATACAGAAGCAAGAATTAACCCAAAAAAATAAGCCCAAACATGAATTGGATAGTTACTGAATAGAAATGACAAAATTTTTGCTAAAGAAAAAATACTAACAACAGCGCCAAAAAAGACAGAAATTAAAAAATACAAATCAGTGTATTTTATAAATTCTTTAAATTCCCCTTTAAACAGCAAACTAAAGGCTGTGATATTAAATGATTTAATTGAATTTATTATTCGTTGAAATATTCCGGTTATTAATGCAATAGTACCCCCCGAAACTCCAGGAATTACATTTGCGGCACCCATTGCCAAACCTTTAGTGAAATTTATAAAATAATTTTTCATGTTTATTCAATTGATAATTAACTGTTAATATTGAATGTCTTACTACATGCTCTTTCGGATTTGCAAACCCGAAAGAGCATGTAGTCCAAAGATTGTTCCATAAATATAAATTTTTGTCTCAGCCTTTCAGGCTGATATAATATTTACCATCTCATTTCTTGGGGCGATGCCCCAAGTTATATTTGTTTAAGACTTTCAGTCTTTTTTTTATATAAAAAATATTAAATCAATTAATAATTCTTTTATTTAAACGAATACAATCGAATCCCCAACTTTTGAACTTGACCCTATTTAGTTATTTATATTGTTGATCGTCTCTTATTGACATTACATTAAACTTTAAACTTACGTATTATAATCAAAAAAATGCCGTTAAAATTAATCAACGGCACTAAATTAAATCTATTTCTGTTTAAATGCTTCTTTTTTGTAAAAAATTATTTAAAAGGTTTCCATAATTGGTCTCTGTAAGATGCTCTGTCATAATTTTCACAATCGTCAACAGACTTAATATTTTTAGTTGTGTAAATCATTTCTTTCATAAAGTCAGGAGCTCTTCTAACACCTTCACCTATATTTATCATTATTCTATCACCATTTTTGATATCACCGTTTTTCAAGGAATCAAAAAATCCACCAACTGCAACAGCAGCAGCAGGTCCCATTCTAACTGTTGTTTCGTAAGCTACCAAACGAGAAATATCAATTAATTTTTCTTCATCACACTCAATAATTTCGCCACCACTATCTTTAACAATTTTGGAGATAATGGGATAAGTAGCAGGATTCCCTGTTGCAAGAGTTGGTACTTTTGATTTAGGATTATCATAAATTGGATAATCTTGTTCCCAACCTTCAGGGAAATTATTTGCTTTTGCTTTTTGCCATGCTTCAGTCATTGGAGCACAACGACTTGGTTGAACTAAAATATAACGAGGAGATTGCTTAATTATACCTAAATCTTTAACATCGTCGAAAGCTTTATTAATAGCAATTGGACCTGTTCCACCGCTAAGAGCCTGAATATAAACATTTGGCACTTCACCTAACATCCTCAGCCATTCAAAAAGCATAACTTTTTTTGCTTCAACTCTCATTGGGTCTGTGTTTCCTGATGAAAGAAGTACATTATATTTTTTTGAAAATTCGGCTGCTATTTTTTTAGCTTTAGCATAATCACCATCTACACGATAAACTCTTTGTCCATAACTGCTTACTTCAGCTTCGTTAGCTTTTAGAGCATCGTTTGGAATAAACACAGATAATGAAATTCCTGCTTCTGCAAGATAACGGGCAAAAGCATTTGCAACATTACCGGTACTTGCAACTGCATATTCTTTAATATTATTTTCTTTTAAGACGCTTGCTACTAATGTTGCTGCTGCATCTTTAAATGTACCCGTACCATAGTTATCGTCGTTACGATAAGCATAAACTGTACAATCAATATTATATTGTTCTTTAGCAAATTTTTCAAGAAATGACCATCTGTCAATATCAATAACGCCTTCTCCGTTAGTAATAATATTTTTTTTATCGTTAAGTGGTAAAAAATCAAAATAATGCCAAAGACTTTTTACTTCAGCTCCATTATCGAAAATCAGTTCTTCATATTTATTAATATCCTGAGAATAAACAGTATCGACCCAATTCTTTCCACATTTAGGGCATTTTTGTCCATAACTAAACCATTCTTTAAAATCTTTTATTTCGTGCTTACAATTTCGACATACAAAATGGAATTTATTATTTGTAGAATTACTCATAACTTGAAATTTTATATTTTATATTTTATATTAATATTTCTTTTATATAATGTATGAATTTATGATTACTTATATTTATTGATTAAAAATTTAATTTTTTCGTTTGATTTTGCTTGCGGATAAAAACTAAAAAAAACATTAGCTTTATTAAAATCAATCTCCAGCCCTTTTTCGAAAAAATTAAAAGCTTGATCATCATTATTTATTTTTAATAATAAGGCTGCAATACTAAAATTTATTTCTGCTTGATTAGTGATTATTTTATCGGCCTTTTTTAAAATTTCAATAGCTTTATTTACATTGTTCTGATTAAACAAAAATTTTGCATAACTAATCCAAATTTCCATATCTTTTGGAACGATCTCTAAAGCCTGATTGTATGCTTTTTCAGCATTTTCGAAATTATTCAGTTTTGTGTTTATTTTCGCAAAAATAAAAAGGTAATCACTGTTTTGTTTTTCAAGCTTTATTGCTTTAGTAATAAATTCTAATGCTTGTTTATATTTTTCTGTTTCATAAAACACTAATGTTTTACCATAAAAAGCATCAGCATAATCTTCATTAAAATTTAAGGCTTTGTCGTAATACTCTATAGCTTTGTCGAGTTTCTCAATATTTCGGTAACATTCGGCGAGATAGCAAAAAGCCTGAGGGTTATTATCAATTTCATTAATAAATTCAATATAATAAGGTATTGCCTCATAATATTTTTTAATATTTGCTAAAGTGTTTGCTTTGTTAAAATTTGCAAAAAGAGATTTTCCGTCAATTGCCAATGCAAAATCGTATGCTTCAAGAGCTTTATCAACATCTTCAATTTTATTATAAATTACTCCTAAGTTAAACCAAATCTCATCGTCAAAAGGTTCAATATCAAGCAATTTTTGATAAAAAATAATGCTGTTAGGGTAATCTTCAATCAAATCGTAACAAGAGGCAATTTCATAAATTACTTCACTGTCATCATTATCCATCTCATAGCATTTATTAAAAAAATTTAGTGCTAATTGATATTTCTCTTCTTGCTCAAAAAATTCAGCTATTTCAAAATACAAATCATTAACAGAACCACTATCTGATTGTAATGATATTGCATGATGAAAACTTTGCAATGCTTGCTGAGTTTGATTTAATGCGATGAAAATTTTCCCCTTTAAAACAAAAATTTCTTGATTTGAAGTTTCTATAAGTTGTAGTTTATTTAAAACATCTAATGCTATTGAATATTTTTTTGTTTTATAATAAACATATGCTTGTTTAAATTTTAATTCGTTTGATGTGGGATGTAAATTAACTGCATATCTTATTACTCGTTCAGCTTTGTTGCTATTGTCGTGAGAAAGAAAAAAGTCAATAATTATTTCAAATTCAGAAACATCGAAGTATTTGTTCTTTCCCGAAATCATCATACTCTCATAACTATTTACCAGAGAGCTAACATCTTCTTTATTAATATTTTGAAATTCGCTAAAATCCATTTTTATAATTTGATTCGGTGCAAAATTAACAAATTATAAATCTTAATTAACATATAAATATTTTTTTTATAATTTTTTTTCAACATTATTTTAAATAATGTTCAATTTTAGAGAAACGATTATAGTTCTTCGGAAATTTAATGTTGGCTACAGAAAAATTAGTAGAAGTTGCATCAAAATTTTAAGTCGAACTCAGGTTATTAAGTCTTCATTTCGTTGATGCTCTTTACGTAACAAATCGTTAATAATTTTAACCGGATTAAAAGTAGAAATTGGAACTTGTGTAAAAATAGTGTTCCAATCAGACATTGCACCATTCCATAGTCCGGGTAATTCTTGTGCTTTTAGCTCAACACCATCTTTTGTTTTTTGAGAAATAAATCCTGTTATTTTATCAATAAATTCAGTTAAGTCAAACTTATTTCCTTTATAATCTTTAACACCACAAACAATATCAACAGGATTAAAATGTGTAGATTTATTAATTATGTTAAGCTGTTTTTTATCGTTTTTATTAAACTGTGAGCCTTCAATAATTTGAAGAGATGCTGTTTTATCTTGATTTTCGACCCAGTATGGACCACCGCCTGGCTCACCTTCATTTTTAACCATACCACAAACTCTTATAGGGCGATTTAATTTAGTAATAAAATATTTAATTTTTTCTTCTTTTTTGAATTTGTCGAAATCAGGATTAGGAATAACGCATAATTCTTTTTGAATAAAAGTATCTATTTCGTCTATTAGTTTACTATCAACTTTCGACTTTTTCTCTAACTTCTCGAGATAATTGAAAATTTTATTTTGATAACTCAATAAAAGTCCTGCTAATACTTTTTTATAGAAATAAGTGTCGTCTTTTAAACTATCTAAAACAACATTATCAATATTTTTAATAAAAATAATATCTGCATTTATTTGGTTTAAATTTTCAATTAAAGCCCCATGACCACCCGGACGGAAAAGCAACGATTTGTCGTCATTTCTAATTGGGTTATTATTCAGGTCGACAGCAATAATATCTGTAGATGGTTTTTGTTCAGACAGAGTAATATTATATTTTACATTAAATGCTTTTTCATAAGCTTTCGTTATCTTCTTTAAATACTTACTAAATAACTGCTTATGTTCAGGAGAAATTGTAAAACAAATATTTACTTTTGAATTAGAAGCACAATAATTTGCCCCTTCAACAAGATGCTCTTCTACTGGC
This sequence comes from Bacteroidales bacterium, assembly GCA_023145555.1. Taxonomy (GTDB): domain Bacteria; phylum Bacteroidota; class Bacteroidia; order Bacteroidales; family B39-G9; genus B39-G9. The sequence continues at coordinate 10,406 of JAGLDO010000149.1, read as the reverse complement.
GTTCTGTTTCCTTCCTCATAACGATGGAATAATATTAAACCTTTTGGTTTATAACCGTAATTAAGTCCTTTCTTTGTTAGTATATATTCAATTATTTTATAATAATCTTTTTCTCTTATCTGACCATCAGACGAAAATTTCTTAGAAATTAAAATTTTTTTAAATTTATCGTAAAAAACAAAATTAGTTAAATGCTCAAAGAAATAATAAATAGATTCAAAACTCCTGTCTGAAATAATTTCTAAATATTCTTCCTGTGTACCATGGTAGTTATTGTAATAATTAAAAAGCTTTCGGAATAATCTTGTGGCAGCTCCCGAGGCAGGTACAAATTTTACAATATTTTTGGAATTAATACTATCTTCGAAAAGCTTAATGTATTTTTCATTTTCTTCATCTTTCAACAATAATACACCATTTTTAATAATTGCAGGCTTAATTATATTTAAAAAAGGAAAACCATTCGAAAAATTATCTATTTGTTCTTGAATGGTTTGTAAAGATATTCCCTTATTTTTTAACTGTTGTTTGTCTTTTTTAGTAAACATTTTAAAATACTTTAAAATTTAGCTATCAAAGTTATTAATATATTATTAATATTCAAACTTACACACAAAACACTAATAATCAATAAATTAATATGCTTCAAACAATAATTCAAAAAATCTAAAGCATTGAATATCAAAACAATTAATCATATTAAAAAATTAAAAAATGCAAAATATATTTTACAGAAAGAAAATTACTACACCTGTAACAGATATAACTGAACCAATTATCTCTATAACTTTAACTTTTTCTTTAAAGAGAATTATTGATGGAGGAATAATCAATATTGGAACAATTGACATAATGGTTGCTGCAATTCCTGTTGAAGTATATTTAACAGATAATAATGAAAATGAAACTCCTAAAAAAGGACCAAAAATTGAACCAAGTAGAATAAACTTCATTGCTTTATTGTTTTTCAATGCAGGCATTACTCTGTTCCATCTTTTAAGGAAAGAAAAAACTATTGCAACACCAACAAAGCCAACAAGCACCCTTATTTGAGAAGAAGCAAAAGCATCGTAGTCTTTCATTCCGTATTTACTAAGAACAAGACCTGATGCTTGTCCGACAGCTCCAATAAAAGCAAGGAGCAATCCTATTATTGAATATGAAAATCGAATCTTTTTTTCACTCGTTTTATCTCCGTTTTTCTGTAATATAACCATTGCAATTCCCAGTAGAGTTAATACCATACCAAAAGTATTGAGCAAAGTAAAACGTTCTCCCATTATTAGCCAACCGAGCAATGCTGCAATTGGTGGAGCAAGCGACATTATTAACATTGAGATGCGAGCTCCAATTTTTACATAAGCTTGCAACAGACAAGTATCACCAATAACAAATCCCAAAACAGCAGATAGAGATAACCATATCCATTGATGCAAGCCTGCATCGGTTGGAAAGAAAAGACCTTTGGTGAAATAGCAATAAATTCCTAAAAATATGAAAGCTAAAAAGAGTCGAAGTAAATTTACAGTAAAAGAACCAATTTTCTTTCCTGCAAACTCAAATGATATTGCTGTAATTGTCCAAAAAAATTGCAGTAATTAGTGCTGCAAATTCTCCATAATGAGATTGAAACATTTCTTATAATTTGTTAATTTATTTTTTATCTAAAAAATTTTGAATTAATATTCCTGAAACAATAAATACTAATCCTACAAATGTTGTATAATAAATTGTTTCACCAACAATAAAATGAATAAAAATAAGAGAAACAAACGGACACAAATAAACAAGGTTACATATTTTAGCATTTGATTTACTAATTTGTAAAGCTTTCATCCAAAGAAAAAAAGTGATTCCCATCTCAAACAATCCGGAATAAATGGAAGCTGATAATGCCGGCAAATCGGGAATAATAATTTTAGAAAACAGAATGTTGGCTATAAAAATGAAAACAAAGCCAAAGCCAAAACTTACAAATAATTTTATTGCTTCATCATTTTTGTCTTTAATATTTACAATCCAATAAAAGGCCCAAATTATTGAACTTCCTAAAGCTAAAAACACACCAAATGCATTGTCAATATGCCAACTGCTAATATTACCCTGTAAAGAAATTATTACTACTCCAAAAAAACTGATAAATATTGCGACAATACTTTTTAATGAAATTTTTTGTTTCAAAAATATTATTGATAACAAAACGAGCATTATGGGCCAGGTGAAATTTAACGGCTGAGCAATTTGTGCAGGTAATATTGAATAAGCTTTGAAAAGAACAAGGTAGTATAAAAAGGGATTGAAAAAACCTGTGACCAGATATCTTAAGTAATCTTTAAGAGTTAATTTTTTTAACAAATAAAATTTACCTTGAAATAATATGATAGCAAACAAAGCAACTGTTGCAATAAATGAAGAATAGAACAATAACTGAAAAAAGTTTATTGAACTAAGAGCAATTTTAAAAGCTGTTGCCACTGTTGACCAAAAAACTACAGCAGGTATTGCATATAAATATGCTTTTTTTTGATTATCCATAAATGTAATTTATGAAGTTAATAAAGTTGAAAGTTAAAAAATTAGTCAACTCTTTGCATAAAAGTAGAAAACGAAACATAATTATTGGTGAATTTATCATGAAAGATTTTGTCGAAATTCCGAAAATGTTTTTCATTAAATTCATTATAAGTTTCCATATTTTTCATTGAATGTTGTAATGAAAAAGTAATACCTCCCATTTCTTCTTCAACAAGAACTTCGAATAAATTAATATCAATAAATAAATTTGTAGCAATAATTTTTGGAATATATTCTTGCTTTATCCAATTAACAAATTCATCAACAACATTTTCATTAACGTTAATTGTTGTATTATAAATAATCATATTATTAATCTTAATTAAAATTTATTCAAGCAAGTCACCTCTTAGCAAACGAAATCGCTTACGGGCTTGAACAACATAAATGCTTCCGGGGTAATCGGTCAATATTCTCTTATACAGTTTCTGTGCTTTTTCTTTATCGTTTAAATAATTGTCGTATATTTTAGCTAAATTGAAAAGAGAATTATCAGCCCAAACATCATAAGAATAAGTATTGACAATTTTTTTAAAATTTTCGGCTGCTTTAATATATTGTTTATTGTTGATATAAATTGTTGCTTTTTTATAAATAGCATCATCAATAATTGAGCTTGTTGGAAATTGGATGAAAATTGAATCGAGAGTTAATAATGCAAGTGAATCTTTGTTTCGAAAAACCAACAAATCTGCTCGCGCATACATCTCTAATGATGTATTTACAGAATCATCATCTGAATTATCGCTAATTATCAACGAAAGTTGGCAAGCATCGTTTGCAATTAATTTTGATGTGCTTGCTTTTAAAACATCTAATTGCGCTTGAGCCCATTTAAAATCACCAATGTAATAAGCTAATTTTGATTTTCGGAATTTTGCTTCATAACCAATCGGGTTATTTTTATTTGAGCGTTCAACTTGCGCATAGGTTAATGTTGCGTTCCACATATCACCTGAGTACAAATATACATCGGCTAATTCTAATTTACACTTTGCCAGCAAACGAGAATCTGCTCTTTTAATTTTTAGGGAATTGTTTAATGTTTTAATTGCTTTTTCAAATTCGTCTATATAAAATGCTTGCAAATGAGCTAATTTTGTTGAGAGTTCTACTGACTTATCATTCTCTCCAAGAATAAAAATTGTATTAATAAAATTATTTTCTAAACTAAGTAAATCATTGTATTGAAAATTGTTTTCAGTAATTAATTTCTTATAAAGAACTTCAACTTGTTCCTTTCTTGCAATTAAATAATATCCAAAATTTACTCCTTTATCAATAACATACTGATATGCACTAACTGCTACATCATAATTTTCGTTTGAGTTTGACAAACGTGCCAAAGCAATTAATCGCTCCCCGTTTTCGTTTTTTCTCAGGTCTAATGCTTTGGCTTGAACCATGGCATTTTCAAAATCTTTATCCTGAATATATAACCAAATTAGCAATTCGTTAAAAACAGTTTTGTCTGCTTGCTTTTGTATTCTTTTTATTAATGCAGCTTTTAGCAAAGCTCTCAAACTATTGTCAACATCGCCATAAACAGCAGATTGCAATCTATTTTGAACTGTTTGTAAATACATTTCGCTTATGCTTAACATATCGAGATACTGCTCAATCATTTTAGAATAATTTCGCTGATAATAATAAAGATTTGCAAGTTCAAAATTGAAAAAATCTTTGTCGTTCAATAATTTTTGACCCTTTAAAAAAACTTTTTCCGCATAATCATACTCACGTTTAACAATAAATTTATTGGCAATTATTGAAATCTGATTTTCGTTGACAGGCAGCTTTTTTATCACATAATCATATCTGTCTTTTGCTTTTGAAGGTTTGTTTTGGAGTTTATATAAAGAACCTAATTCAATATAATATGGTAATTTATTACGTTTCTTTTTTAATTGCTTTTTTATAACTTTTTCGGCTAACTCATAATCTTGCAATCCTATTAAACAATTAACATAATATCTGTAGTAAACTGAGGATTTATTTTGTTCAAATAATTTTTTGTATAAAACCGTTGCTTTCTCAAAATCATTATTCCTAAAATATTGATAAGCAAGTTGTGTGTCTGAATTTTGGTTTTGGGAAAAAACTAATAAGCCAAATAATGAAAATAATAATATGAAAAAAAATCTCTTCGCCATTATAGAGTTTATAAAGTTTAATGTTTAATGTTACTGATAAATCTAAATTCTTAATTCTTAATTCTTAATTCTCAATTCGATTTTCTTTTTAAAATTTTCAATTCTTTTATGTGTTTTATAATAAAGAGGCAATTGCTTATTTAATAATTGAATTTTTGGCAACAAATTTACTTTAATATTATTTACAGCCTCTTCTTCATCAATAATATATCTATTTATAGTATCTGAATTAGTAAGTAATTCTTTTTTTATGTCATGTCGCAAATTAATTAATTGTTTCTTTGAGTACTCAATATCGGTATTCATCGTATTGTAACTCCCCAAAAGTCGTTTTAAATTTTTACCAACTAATCCATAGCCGCCAAAATCTTTAATAAAAGCCTTATCTTCAGGCATATCGAAATTATTATTTTGAAAGAATTCATTATTGCTTTTCGTAACAGAATAAACTGCTCGCAAGCTATCAATTTTTACTTGTTCTAATTCATAGCTTAAACTATCAATCTGAATTAACAAACTGTCAATTTTATCAATCTTAACTTTTGTTTCTTTATTTACACATGAAAACAAAAAAACTGATGCAACAAATATTATAATAATAATTCTTTTCATACTTTTAACTTTAAACATTAAACATTTAACTTTATAAACTTTATTAACTCGCTACTAAATCTATCTTATTCTGTCAACAGAACGCACGAGATTTTCATCTTTTTTTATTGCTCTGTTTGCTAATAATATTAAAATAATTGAAATTACAGGCAATATTAACGGGAATAAGAATCTAATATCTTCACCTTTAAAAAAATCTTTAATCCTAAAAACAGAAACTATTTCAATTGCAATTAAGGCAAGGAGAAAAATAATGTTAATTTTCCCGAGTTTAATTTGAAACATGCGTTTCTTAAAACTAAAAATTGCAAGAATGCAGATAAAAATAATTAACGAAAGTAATATTACAATAGGTAATATCCTTATAATTAAATCATTGGTTTGTGTATTGATAATTCCTGAAAAATTAAAAACAAATTTACTGCAGGTAACATAAAAATCAGCAAAAGGCAAAAAAAACATTACGGCTGTAAGCACCAATACAATAAATAAATAAAGACTTTGAATTCTTTGTAACATGATAATTTTATTTTAAAATTTTGATTGTAAAATTAGTTAAAAAAAGTGTTTTTTAGTAAAAAACATATATATCTTTGAAATAATTTATACAGACTAACATAAACAAGCCCGAAAACTCGAGATGAAATTAAAAAATGGTTTGAAATAAAACCTGAAATTTTTTTACAAAAACCAGATAAATTTAAAAATAAAGTTTTATCTTTAAAAATTATTAATACAAGTTGTCAACAACAACCTTGTGAAACTTAACACTTAACACTTAACACTTAAAAATTAAAAATTAAAATTATATACTGATGAAAACTAAAACACTATTAATTTCTTTTATTTTTTTGTTATTTACATTTATTGTAAACGCACAAGAAAACAACGATGCTTATGATTATCCTGTTAAATCGGGAACAAATGAATGGAAACAATTTAAAGACACTTATGAAATGATAAAAGCATGTCAGGTTCCAGAAGATATATTAAAAAACATGAGTACAGAAGGTCTCGTTATAACATGTCTTAATCATCCACTTTATGGTTCTATATTTGCTTCAGAAAATTTACAGGATGGATTTGAAAGTTTTGTAGGACATTTTAATTGTTTTAAAGAATTATTAAAAAGGCAAGACGCAGGCAAGAACTTAATGAAAATATATAAAAAAATGGAAACAAACAATTATGCCAACAATAAAAATAAAGTAATAAACGATGGTAAATTCAGGTTTACATTTATTGAATTGTTTCTTTCACAAGAGAAAATATTAAATACAATGAAAAAAGAGGAACAAAAAGAACTTGTAAAAGAAACACTTTTAAAAATTAACAAAAAACATGAAAATGGGAATTATTCTATTTATAACCAGGCTACATCGGTTTTAATAATAATACGTGTATTAAAAAATAATAATTACGATTTTTCTGATATTAATAGTAGTAAACGCGAAGAAGTGGAAATTTTTAATAAAAAAATAAAATTTTACAAAAAAGAAACTTTGGATATAATCATTGATAAAGCTAATTATTTTATTAATCAATAAATTCTTAAATAATGAAAACAATAAAAAATTTAATAATATTTACAGGTTTCGTTTTGTTTTGGACAACTAATATTGTAGCCCAACCAGGTCCCGACCCTGATGAAGTTATAAGATATACCCCGAAAGGAACACCTGTTGTTGCATTAAAAATATATAATGATTGGTGGCCATCTGATATTGAAGAAGTAAATAATTATTTTAGTACTACTTTTCCAAATGCAATTGTAATTGGTAATGCATCAATGAAATATAATTGTCACTCTTATGCATTACATCGTACAGAAGGAAATTGGTATGATATAGTATGGATTGATGGAGATGAAGCAATTAAATATTATACTGATAAGAGTTATATTAGAGTAAATAATTTTAACGATGCAAGTAATCTTAAAATTAAATATAGAGATAATAGTGATATTATTACTCATAGTGCGAATAAAACAAATAATCAAAATATGATTATTTCAAAATGGGGACCATATGCACTTTATAAACATACGGAAAATTATGTACCTCCAGGTTATATTGGGAAAACAAATCAATATTATGTTTCTACAAAAATAAGCGGACCTAAAAATATTACATTAAATAAAGTATATCAATATAGTGTTGAAAATATTAACGGAGGCACTTATACATGGTCAACAAGCAGTAATATTCATGTTGTGAGCAATTATGGCAATCAAATAAAAATACAAGCAATATCAAATATAATAGCGAACACTTGGGTTAAAGTATTAATTAGTAGTAATACAGGACATTTAGAAGATGCTGCAATTACAAAAAAATACTTAAAAGTTGGAATTGAGCATGTTCCGGGTCTAAAAGCATATAATATAAATGTTTTCCCAAATCCTGTAAATGAATACTTAAATATAAATTTTGTTGAAAAAGAAGAATATAAAAATGTAGAAGATCTAAAATTAAATTATGAAATTTTATTCTTTGACAAAAATAACAATCTGATTTACAGAGATGAATCAAATAAAAAATTTGTACAAATAAAGTTAAAAGATTTAAAAAAAGACAGATATTTTATTCAAATAATACAGGGAGAAGATAAATTTACAAAACAAATTATTGTAAATTAGCTGTAAAAATATAAAATATCAAAAAAAATTATGTGTTATATAAAAATTTGAAATCATGAAATATAAATATTACTTTTTAATTTTATTATCTGCTTTAAGCATTTTATTAAATAAGTCTTATGCTCAATCTATTTTATATGGAATGACAACTTATGGTGGGACAGATGAAACAGGAGTATTATTTGAATATAATCCGGATTCTAATATTTATATAAAAAAATATGATTTCAAAATAAATACCACAGGCAGTTGTCCACGAGGAAGTATAATGCAAGCATCAAACGGAAAATTATATGGCATGACTTACGATGGTGGAAATAACCATGTAGGAGTTTTATTTGAATTTAATCCTGTTAACAATATCTATACAAAAAAAATTGATTTTGACGGAACTAAAGGACGTTATCCCGGAGCAAGCTTAATTCAAGCTACAAACGGCAAATTATATGGTATGACGCAGGGTGGAGGAATAAATGGCAACGGAGTAATATTTGAATATAATTTTGATTCTAATATTTATGTAAAAGTAACTGACTTTGATGGTTCTCAAGGAAGCGATCCTCTTGGTAATTTATTGCAGGTATCAAATGATAAACTTTATGGAATGACTGCTTATGGCGGAACAAATGACAAAGGAGTGCTGTTTGAATTTGATATTGTAAATAATATTTATAAAAAGATGTTTGATTTTGACGGAGCTAAAGGAAGTTATCCTTGCGGAAGTTTAATTCAGACTTCAAATAATAAACTTTACGGATTGACAAGTTCTGGTGGAATTGATGATAAAGGTGTGTTGTTTGAATATAATATTTCAACTAATACTTATGTTGTAAAATTAAATTTTGACAGTATTACTACAGGATGTCATCCATATGGAAGTTTAGTGCAAGCATCAAATGGTAAATTATATGGAATAGCATTTAATGGGGCAGCAAATGATTATGGATTATTATTTGAATATGATATTGTTACTAATAATTTTACTAAAAAGGTGATTTTTGATAAGATTAACACAGGTGGTCATTCAAAAGGAAGTTTGGTTCAGTCATCAAACGGAAAACTTTATGGAATGACAACTTATGGCGGAGATGGTACAGTAAAATGTGGTGTGATTTTTGAATATGATCCTGCCACTAATAGTTATATAAAAAAATTAAATTTTGACGGCAATAATGGTTCTTTTCCTATGGGAAACGATTTAATTGAAATAAAAAATAATGTTTCTATAGAAACTCTTACAAAAAATAAAAAAATTAAGATTTACCCAAATCCTGGTTCAAATATTTTGAAAATTGCTTATAATACTGACTTTGTAATGAAAATTTATAACATTTCAGGCGAGTTGCTTATTAAATCTAAAACAAAAGAAACTAATATTTCTAAATTAATGCCGGGAACTTATGTTATATTAATATACGATTTAGATAGTAAACTTTTAAAAACAGATAAATTGATAATTAAATAAAGACAGGGAGAAGATAAATTTACAAAACAAATTATTGTAAATTAGTTCATAATAAATCAAACTCCAAAATATCGCTTTCACTAGTGAGCAGGAGTGTGTTTTTACTTATTAAATTAATAATTGATGAAAAAAATATAATGAGAACTAAATTTTTAATTTTTTCAACATGTTTTATCAGCTCTGCACTTCTTATTTTATTCATAATAAATATAAAAAAAGGACAAAAACCTATTTTCGAAACAAAAAACATAAATAAAGAATTAAAAACTTTAAACAGGTTTACAAATTTTTTTATTGAAAACAAAGGACAATTAAGCGATACAATTTGTTATTATGCTAAAATAAAAGGCGGGAAAGTATATATTACCAACAGCGGGAAAATTTTTTATTCGTTAATTTCAAAAAAAGACACAGCATATAATATTATTTCATTTGCAGAAAATTTTGGTAAAGAAATTAAAGGGAAAATAATAGGAAAAAACAAACTTAAAACAAAAGTAAACTATTTTAAAGGTAATAATTCTGAAAAATGGAGAAAAAATATTGACTGTTATAAAGAAATTTGTTTTGGAGAAATTTACCATGGAATAAATCTTAGCCTAAAAGCAACTAACAATAATGTAGAAAAAATATTTACAGTTATGCCTGGAGCCAATCCCGATAATATTAAAATTTTATTGGGAAATACAAGTAACATAAGAATAAATAATAAAGGCGAATTAAAGATAAAAACTATACAGGGAGAAATATTATTCACTAAACCGATTGCATACCAAAAAATCAGAGGGAAAAAACAATTTGTCGATATAACATATACTATTGATAGCAGTAATTATGGATTTAAAATAGGTGAGTATAATAATGATTATCCTTTAATTATTGACCCATTAATAAACTCAACCTACATTGGAGGTTCCGGGATGGAACAAATTAAAGATGCTATACAAGACAAAGACGGAAATAT
>JAGLDO010000148.1 GCA_023145555.1 Bacteroidales bacterium | reverse complement strand
CTTGTTAATTCGGGATTACAAATCCGAACAGCAGTGTTTGTTAGATGATTGAGATTGCTTCTCCGCCAGCTGGCAGATTGCAATGACGTACTATCCTGTTTTCGGAGTAGTCTAAATTATTAATTATTAAGGTTATTTAGCAATAAGTTACGAATTTAAGCATAATTAAAAAAAATAAAAGTATTACACTTTTTGAATTATTAAAAATTTTATATATATTTAAAAAGATAAAAAAATAATTAAATGAAAATATCAATATTAAAACATATTAATACTTTAGTTTTAATTTCATTCGTTTTATTATTAAACAGTTCCAATATTCTTGCTCATAATGACACTTTAATATTTTTAGGAGATAGAGATTTTTACCCATATGAATTTATTGATGACAATGGAGAAGCAACTGGTTTTAATATAGACATGATAAACGCTATTTCCAAAGTCATTAATATTGAAACTGATGTTAGACTTTTGACCTGGGAAGATGCATTAAAAACAATAAACAAAAAAAGAAACAATGTAGTTATTTGTTTGATTTATTCGAAAAACAGAAGTGAAAAATTTTATCTGTCAAAACCATTTAATATTATATCATATTCAATTTTTACCAGAAAAGATTTAATAATAAACTCTCTCGATGATATAAAAGGAAAACGAATAATAGTTCAAAAAGGAGATGTTGCAGAAAATTATTTAGTTGAAAACAATTATTCGCCAAATATTATAGAAGTTAAAAATCATGAAAGTGCTTTAAAATTACTTTCTTCAGGAAAACACGACTGTGCCTTCTTATCATATTTAAATGCAACTCATAATATTAAAAAACTAAAATTAAAAAACATTAGAAGTTCAGTTTCTGCTTTTCCTTCAAAAGAATATTGCTTTGCAACTAATAAAACAGACACATTGCTAATTGCAAAAATTAATAATGCTATTGATATTCTTAAAAATAATGGAGAATATTTTAATATTTATAACAAATGGTTTACAGAACTTGAAAAGAAAAACATTAATAAATCTTCTATAAGAGATTTTATTATTATTGGAATGTTATTGTTTATTTCCATTATAATAATCATATTTTTAGTATGGTTGTTAAGAAAAAAAGTAAAACAAAAAACACAAGAAATAAATAAAGAATTAAATCAACGAAGAAAAATTCAAGAACAATTATTAAGCAGTGAAAAACGAATAAGACAAATTGTTGATTTAGTGCCACTTATAATATTTGCAAAAGACGAAAAAAATAACATTATTCTTGCTAATAAAGCAGCTTCAGATTTTATGGGAATTTCTTCTGACAAAATATTAACAAAGGAAAATATAAAAGAAAAATATATTGGAATTTTAGAGAAGATTAAATATTCAGATAAAAAACAAGTTATTAACAAGTATTCGATTGAAAATGCAAATGGCAATGAGAGAATTTTTAACATTACCATGATACCTTATACAGAATACAGTTCGAAAGAAAAATCAACCTTAGTTGTTGCAGTTGACATTACAAGACAGAATCAAATTGAAAATTCGTTGACAAAAGAAAAATCAATTCTTCACTCATTAATCAATTCTATACCTGATTTAATTTTTTATAAAGATATTGACGGTAAATATATTGGAGCAAATAAAGCTTTTTTAGATTTTTACAATTTTAAAGAAATAGACTTTTTAGGTAAAACAGATTATGAATTATATGACAGCGACAGAGCCGATTACCAATTTCAGTCAGATTCTGAAATATTAATTGACAAAAAAACTTACAGAGGTGAAACTTGGGATGTAAATAAAAATGGTGATAAAATTATTTTTGATACTGTTAAGAAATTATTTATTGACGATACAGGTAATATCCTTGGAATAATAGGAATATGTCGTGACATAACAGAGCGTTATGAGACAACAAAATTATTAAAGAAAGCTAAAGGAAAGGCTGAAAAGACAGACAAATTCAAGACTGCTTTTCTTGCCAATATGTCTCATGAAATTAGAACTCCTTTGAATTCCATAATAGGTTTTTCAGATTTACTCGTTGATCCGGATCTCACAACTGACCAAAAAGAAGAGTATGTAGATTTAATTAATCAGAGCGGAATTTCTTTATTAAATTTAATTGATGAAATTCTTGATATTTCAAAAATTGAAGCCGGTCAGATTCAAATAAACCAGTCTGAATGTCGGCTTAACAAAATTATGAATGAGTTGTATTACTCATTTGATGGTATAAAAAATAATAGACATAAAGATAATGTAACTTTATCTTATGAAACAGAAAACAAAAATGATAATTTCACAATTGTTACAGATGGTTTTAGATTAAAACAAATCTTAACAAATCTTATTGGTAATGCATTAAAATTTACAGAAGAGGGGTATATTAAATTCGGTTACAGCATTACTGAAGACAATTTTTTACAATTTTATGTTAACGATTCAGGGATAGGAATTTCAGAAAAAGAAAAGAATTTAGTTTTTGATAGATTTAAACAATTAAAAACAAATAGAAACAAAGAAGGTTCAGGCTTAGGCTTGGCTATCTCAAAAAAATTAGTTGAATTGTTGGGAGGTGAAATATGGGTTAGTTCTGTAAAAGACAAAGGAACTACATTTTATTTCAAAATACCACTTGTTGAAATTTCAGCAACAAAACCAGCTGATAAAAAAACAAAAAGCATTGAAGGTTTAAATTGGGAAAATAAAAAAATTCTTGTTGCGGAAGATAATGAAGTAAATTATATTTTAATTCATGAAATGCTCCGAAAAACAAATGCAAAAATAATATGGGCTAAAAACGGGCAAGAAGCTGTTGATATTTGTAAAAAAGATGATGTAAATGCAGTTCTTATGGATATAAAAATGCCTGTTTTAGATGGAATTGAAGCCACAACACAAATTAAATCTTTTAATAAAAATATTCCTATTATTGCACAAACGGCTTATGCTTTAGATGAAGATAAAGATCGTTTACTTAATTACGGATGTGATGCATATCTTGCTAAACCAATTATATTAAATAAGCTAATATCTACTCTTAATGAATTCTTATAACTCATTATTTTTTATACAAAAATTACAACAAAAAAATTTTACAAATACAGTTTTATGAAAATTTCATTAACTTTGAAAAATATATAAATGATATGAAAAAATATCAACATGTTCATTCTTATCTTACATTTATTAAATTAAAAATCAATTGATATGCCAAAAACTGAAACTTTTGATAAACATTATGAACAATACGAAAAATGGTTTATGTTAAACAAAAATGTTTATCTATCTGAAATAAAAGCCATTCAGGATTTCATACCAAGACATAAAAAAGGAATGGAAGTTGGAATGGGAAGCGGACTTTTTGCTATACCACTATCTATTGAAGATGGGATTGAACCATCCGAAAAAATGCGTGTTATAGCCAAAAATAGGGGGCTCAATGTTATTGATGGAATTGCCGAGAACTTACCTTATAGCTCAAATTCTTACGATTTTGCTTTAATAGTAACAACAATTTGTTTTGTTGATGAAATAAAAAAATCATTTCTTGAAGTAAAGCGTGTTCTAAAATTTGGAGGAAAATTTATTGTCGGATTTGTTGATAAAGACAGCTCTTTAGGAAAAAATTATTTAAAAAATAAAGAAGATAGTTTGTTTTATAAAGATGCAACGTTTTATTCGACAAATACAGTTCTTAACTTACTGAAAGAATGTGGTTTTAAAAATCCTGTTATAAGACAAACAGTTTTTGGAAAACTCAATGAAATTAATAAGGTGCAGAGTTTTAAAGACGGATATGGTGAAGGAAGTTTTGTAGTGATTAGTATTGAGAAATAATGAAGAATGAAGAGCTTAGAATTAAAGTTATAGTAAAAACCAAAAGTCTTCATTATGAATAAGTAATCATAAGTACTTAAATAAATAAATTAAAAAAATACATGAAATTAACAGTTTTAAATGATAATAGTCCCGGTAATGGTTTCAGTTCCGAGCATGGATTATCATACCTTATTGAAGACGATAAAGCAATATTGTTTGATGCAGGGCCTTCTGATGTGTTTCTAAGAAATGCAAAAATAGCAAATATAAATCTAGATAATATTGATACAATTGCTTTAAGTCACGGTCATTATGACCATGGAAACGGATTGGTTTATTTAAAAAACAAAACTCTTATTTGTCATCCAGAATCTTTTATTAAAAGATATAGCCGAAATGGCACTAAATATATTGGTTTACCTTTGAATATTGAACAAGCAAAAAAACAATTCAATCTAATTACAACGATTAAACCATATAATATTTCAAAAAACATAATTTTTCTTGGTGAGATTCCCAGAGAAAATGATTTTGAAGCAAAAACAACCACTTTCAACAAAGAAGATGGTTCTCCCGATTTCGTTATTGACGATTCTGCATTAGTAATAAAATCTGATAAAGGTTTAATAATTGTTACAGGATGTAGCCATTCAGGCATCTGCAATATAATAAATTATGCTATGAAAGTTACAGGCAATAAGAATGTATATGCTGTTATTGGTGGTTTTCACTTAAAAAAAGACGATGAAGTAACCATGAAAGTAATTAATTGTATAAAAAATCTTAATATTAAAAAAATCTATCCTTCACATTGTACTGAGTTGCCTGCTCTATCTAAATTTTATGAGCATTTTAAAATCAAACAAGTAAAATCAGGAGATGTGTTTCAATTTTAATAATCTTAAGACATGGATAATAAAAGATCAAAAAAAAAATTCTTAGCCTTAATTAAAAAATTAACTCTAAAAATTATAAAACATCCTCAAAAGATAGAATTATACAAAGAAAGAGCTAAGCTTTATATGAAGATTGGAGCTTACACTAAAGCTATAAATGATTATAAAAAGATTTTAGAAATCGATCCGTCCTGCATAGAAGCAGAAACAAATATTGAAATGCTTGAAACAACAATAAGGTTTATTAATATTGATGTTTATGCAAACACAAATTTAACAAAAGACCCTTGGTTTGATTAATACTTATTATAAGTAAAGATAAATTTCATTAAAACATTTAATTTTATATTTTTGAAGAATTATATAAAGAGTATCTTTCTTTTATTCAAACGAACAAAACACTTTTTTTCTTAACAAAATGATTTCAAAATATTTAAGCAAATTTATTTTAAAACTGTTTGGTTGGACA
>JAGLDO010000147.1 GCA_023145555.1 Bacteroidales bacterium | reverse complement strand
CCATTAAACATTATTTTACGTTCTTTGGGAGGAATACCTATTAGTCGAAGCAAGAGTTCAAACTCAGTAGAAAAAATTATTAATGTATTTAATGAAAGAGATAAATTTGTTTTAACAATCACTCCCGAAGGCACTCGCAAAAAAGTAACTAAGTGGAAACGCGGGTTTTATTTCATTTCAAAAAAAGCAAATGTTCCAATTGTATTAGGTTATCTCGACTACAAAGAAAAAAAAGCAAGTGTTTTTGGCACATATATACCTCAAGATGATGTTGAGGAGGATATTAAAATTATTCAAAATTACTACAAAAATGTTCATGCTAAGCACCCTGAAAAATTTCAAAATTAAATTTAAACAATGCAATTTTTGTGATTATTTCTAATTATAAATGTTGAAAATAAAAAAATAATTTTTGTTAATTAATGAAATTCTTGTCTAAATGAATGATGATTTTTTACAAACAACAATTATACAAACCAATCTGGCTTGGGAAAATATTGATGAGAATCTTGAAAATTTCTCAAAAAAAATTGATGAAATAAGCCTATCAACCGACCTTATTGTTTTACCCGAAATGTTTTCAACCGGATTCTCAATGAAATCGAAGCAATTGTCCGAAGATATGAACGGTAAAGCTATGCAATGGCTAAAAATAAAAGCCAAAGAAAAAAATTGTGTAATAATTGGAAGCCTGATTATTGTTGAAAACGCAAATTATTATAATCGCCTAATTTGTATGTACCCTGATGGAGAATATTGTTTTTACGATAAAAGACATTTATTTAGAATGGGTAATGAACACAAATTTTATGTAGCGGGTGACAATAAACTTATTATAAAGATTAATAATTTTAGAATTCGTCCTTTAGTTTGCTACGACTTGCGTTTTCCTGTATGGAGTAGAAACACAAACGACTATGATGTCCTAATATATATTGCAAACTGGCCTGAAAGTCGTCGTGAAGTATGGAACAAATTACTTTTTGCAAGAGCAATAGAAAATCAAGCTTATGTAGTTGCTGTTAACAGAATTGGTACTGATGCAACCGGACTTAAATATTCAGGTGATTCTAAAATCATTAATGCAAAAGGAGTAGAAATTTCAAAAACAAAACCATATAAAGAAAGCATTGAAACAATAACCTTCTCACTAGAAGATTTAAGCAAATTCAGAAGAGCCTTTCCTGTTGATTTAGATGCAGATAGGTTTAAAATTTTCTAAACAATACAATTTGAGAATTTTTAAGATTTGTCTTAAAAAGTCTTTATTCGCAAATATATAGAGATGAATGCGATGTTAATTTATAATTTTTCTTTTTCGCCTGACAAGTATAATCTGTAAAACTGTTTATTTTCAATTAATAGAACTTGTTCTCTAATATTTCTATAATTAACGGGTATTGCAATATCAATTAATTTATTATTAAACAATGGCTGTACCTGAGGCAAATCAGTATGACCAAAAATGATATGTGAAGCATTATAAAAATTTAAAATTTCATCAACTTCTTGAATTGAAATTTTTTTATAATTATATAAATTCATTACATAACCTCGATACCAAAGAGGTCCTTCGTTACCAAGAACTATGTTATTAATTGGGATTCTTAATGATTTTTTCGGCTCATCAAGGTAAAATCTTACAATTTTATTAATGGAATCAATACTTAACTTATTTTTGGCTATTGCTGGAGATATTCCCGCATGTACAAACAAAACATCGTTAATTTTAATAGCAGTATTTTTCGATCTTAACCATCTTCCCAAAACAGTCTTTTTACTATATAGGTTTGCATAATTTAATTCAAATCTATTACAAATAAAGCAATATTTTGGCGACAGATATCTTGAGTCATCATTTAAAGTCATAACTTCATGGTTGCCAAGCAAAAGATGAACTCTCCCACCCTTCAATTTTGCTTTTCTCTCAAGTTGATTAATCAACCAAAGGCTTTCTGTTACATTTTTTCCACGGTCAAAAATATCACCGCAAAAAACAAGATGTCCATGCCCCCAAATCCAGTTATTTTTGTCATCAATTACATTAGTTTTTCTAAGCAATCTTAATAAATATTCATACTCCCCATGAATATCACCAATAACCATAATTTTTTCAACATCCTTATATTGAGATGGTTCAGGGTAATAATTTTCGTCAAAAAAATAATTCAGACTATCATGTGCAAATCCTCTAAAGCTAAACGTAGTGTCGTCTTCGCTTATTTGATATTTTCTTGTGATTTCTTTAGTTTTATTGTTTTTAGGATTATGGTCAAAATAAAAAACAATAACTTTAGAACTGGTTGTTTTCCATTTTACATAAGGACCATCGTGAATATTCATTAAAGAAGAATCTTCTTTAGAACAATAATAATGTTTATGAACAAAATCGGTACTATCCATAGCAACAGGTATAAATAATTCTTCTTTATTTGTATTAAAAGAAAAACTTATGAGTAACTAATTTAAGTGTTATTTGATTTCTAAATAAAGCATCTTTTAAATTTGTATCGAGAAATTTTATTTTTATAGGTGGAAATTTACAGTATTTAGGGTTTAAACGAAAATGACCTCTGGGTTTTACTTTAACATTTAACAAAATTTTTGAGCAATCGCTTTTTTCAAAATAATAAATTTTTGCTGTTTGATAGCTACAATTTTCATACCTGTTGTTTAGTAGGTATTCGATATCTGTTTCAATACAAATATCAATCATTTCATCATTAGCAAACAAATTAAAACTTGATGTGTCTGTTATTTGATTGTTGATGTGAGTGACAGGACAGTTATTAAGTCCTGTTAA
>JAGLDO010000146.1 GCA_023145555.1 Bacteroidales bacterium | reverse complement strand
ATACATAAAAAATCTTCTTAAAAGAGGCTTAAAGACTTTTATTTTTTATGTTATCTCGATAAAATATTAAATGCCAAAAATTCTAATTCAGAAAGTTATTAATCTTAAATAATAAATTATTTAAAATAATTGGTTTCTGCACATAATCTATATTCTTGTTTTCCAATATCTTTTCAATACGGTTTTCTCTTTCAAGAACGGAAACAAGAATAACCTTTAGTTCTTTTAAGTTGTTGTCTTTTTCAATTTCGTTAAGAATATCGAAACCGTTTATTTCAGGCATCATAATATCTAACAAAAGCAAATCAATTTTTTCTTTTTTTAGAATAGTCAGAGCTTCCTCTCCTGATTGAGTAGTAATAATATTGTAACCTTTTCCTTTTAAAAAACTTTCTAACAAAAACGTGTTTGTTGATGAATCGTCAACAACTAATATTTTATTTTTTTCTGTCATAATAAAAGATTTATTATTCAATAGTGCTATTAATAACACATTATAAAGTAAATATAAATAATAATAAAATACATTGAAATTTACTTATATTAGCTTACGAAAAAAAAAATAAAAAGTCAATAATTAATTGACCAATATCATAATTATTTATGTTAATAGGCATAAACAATAAATTCACAAGTCAAATTTATCTGTTAATAATTAAAAATTTAATAAATAATTATTATATATTTGGATAATAAAGGCAAATATAAATCATTAATTAGTTTGGTTAATGCAAAACACCAATATTTTTTCGAAAATTGAATCAAAAATCACTTCATTAAGCAATGGAGAAAAAAAAATAATTACTGAAAATATTATTGAACTGAAATACAAAAAAGGTGAAAATATTTGCAAACAAGGGGCATTTTCTTCATTTGTGGTATTTATAAATTCAGGTTTTGTTAAGAGATATATTGAACACAAGGATAAAAATTTAATATTAAGCATTTCCCATGCCGGTGATTTTATTGGATTGTCAACTTTATTTCATTCTAAAACTTTTATGTATTCGGCTACTAGTATTGAAGATTGTCATATTAGTTCGATAAATAAAGAAATTTTTATTCAATTAATTAATAAAAATGCAAAGTTTGCCGGTGAAATATTATCTATTTTAAATAGTCACACTTCTCTATATTTTGAAAGGTTTATTAGTTTAACACAAAAGCAGTTACATGGTAGAATTGCTGATGCAATTTTACACCTTTACAAAGATGTTTACAAAAACGAAAAATTCAACTTTTCACTCTCGAGACGTGATTTTGCTGAATTTACGGGAATGTCGACAGAAAGTGCAATCAGAATTCTAAAAGAGTTTCACAACGATAGAATTATTAATCTTGAAGGTAAGACTATTGAAATTACCAGCATGGAATTGTTGGAAAAATTAAGTGAACTAGGATAATAATTGCTCTCCCAATTATAACAAACTAGTTAAAATTTTCAACTTTCAACTTTGAACTTACTCCGAAAACTAAAGTTATCAATTTACTGTCGCTTAGCGGATTTATAACAAATTGACATACAAATTCATAGCTTTCAGTCTTTTTGTAAAGTTAATCGCTTAGCGGCTTTTCGGAGTGGATTCAACTTTATGAACTTTCAACTTACATTCTGTCAGGCACATTAATTCCAAGCAAACTCATTGATGATTTAATTATATCTCCAATCATCTGAGATAAAAGTAATCTGAAATTTCTTATATCGTTATCAGGCTCTTTAAGAATTGTACAATCGTGATAAAATTGATTAAACTCTTTGGCTAAATCATATATATAATTAGCAATTAAAGCCGGACTATAATTATCTGCTGCTTCACTAATTGTTGCAGGATAATCAAATATCAATTTAATAAGATTAACCTCCTTTTCACTAATTTTTATATTACTTGATACGCAATCAGATTTTTCAATTTTCTGATCTTTTGCTTTATTTAATATAGATTTTATTCGTGCATACGAATATTGAATAAATGGACCTGTATTACCATTAAAATCAATTGATTCTTTGGGATTGAAAAGCATATTTTTCTTAGGATCTACCTTAAGCATAAAATATTTTAAAGCGCCTAATGCTATTGTTTTAACAACATTATTTACTTCTTCTTTAGAATAAGAATCAAGTTTACCCAATTCTTCCGAAGTTTCGCGTGCTGTTTCAATCATCTCGTTAAGCAAATCATCGGCATCAACAACAGTACCTTCACGTGATTTCATTTTACCCTCAGGTAATTCAACCATACCATAAGAAAGATGGAAAAGATTATCAGCCCAACTAAAACCTAATTTCTTTAAAACTAAAGCCAATACCTGGAAATGATAGTTTTGTTCATTCCCAACTACATATATTAATTTATCGTTATTATATTCAGCAAATCGTTGGTTTGCCGTGCCAATATCTTGTGTCATATAAACAGAAGTGCCGTCGGCACGAAGCAATAATTTTTCATCGAGCCCGTCTTTTGTTAAATCAGCCCAAACAGAACCATCTTCTTTTTTATTAAGCACTCCTTTTTTTAAGCCTTCGGCAACAATTGACTTGCCCAATAAATAAGTTTCCGATTCATAATAAACTTTATCAAAATCAATACCCAGATTATTATATGTTTCGTCAAAACCTTTATAAACCCAAGCATTCATTTTCTTCCAAAGCTCAAGCACATCAGCATCTTTCCTCTCCCACTTAAGCAACATATTCTGAGCTTCAATTAATAAAGGAGCTTGTTTTTTTGCTTCTTCGGCAGATATTCCTTTATTAATTAAATCAGCAATTTGCTTTTTATATTCTTGGTCGAATTTTACATAATAATTTCCTACGAGTTTATCTCCTTTTAATCCGGTACTATCAGGTGTTTCCCCATTCCCCCATTTTTGCCATGCAAGCATCGATTTACATATATGAATACCTCTGTCGTTAACAAGATTTACTTTTACAACATTTTTGCCATTTGCTTTCAGTATTTGAGCTATCGAATAACCCAAAAGATTATTTCGTATATGACCAAGATGTAAAGGTTTATTCGTATTTGGTGAAGAATATTCAATCATTATTTTTTCAGAATCTTCATTTGACTTAACAAACCCGTAATTATCTTCTAACAAAGTGGTATTTAGAAAATTTAACCAAAAAGAATCATAGAATTTTAAGTTTAGAAATCCTTTTATAACATTAAATTCTTTAATTTCAGAAAAATTATCCTTCAAATAAATACCTAACTGCTCAGCAGTTTGCTCAGGTGATTTTTTTGAAAAACGCAAAAAAGGGAAAACCACTACTGTGAAATCGCCAATAAACTCTTTTCTGGTTTTCTGAATTTGAATTGATTTTTCGGGAATTTCTGCATTATAAATTTTCTGAAATGCCTCAATTATGTTAACTTTAATTTTTTCTTCGATATTCATTTTTAACTATATTAGACGACAAAGATAATATAAAGGTTTTTTTAATATAATAATTAATTTTATTTTTTGTAATTTAGATTTTATTTTATTAAAAACAAATTTAATGGGAACAAGCCCGAAGCATCTGCATATTATATCGTTCAATATTCCATATCCCGCTAATTACGGCGGTGTTATTGATATTTTTTACAAAATTAAGGCTTTACATTCAATTGGAATAAAAATTCATTTACATTGTTATGAATATGGACGATTACATGCTGAAGAATTAAAAGAATATTGTTATTCTGTTCATTATTATCAGCGATACAAAGGATTGAGATATTTTTTTTCGAAAAAACCATACATTGTTAACACTCGTTCAAACAAAAAATTATTTAATATTTTAACTAAAGACAACTATCCTATACTTTTCGAAGGTCTTCACTCTACTTTCTTTATTAGTAATGATAAATTAAAAAGCAGAAATAAGATTGTACGCACACACAATATTGAACATGAGTATTATAAAAATTTATCTGAAATTGAAGAAAAGTATCTGAATAAATTTTTTTTCAAGTCAGAAGCAAAAAAACTTTTGGAATATGAACCGATACTAAAAAATGCTTCAAAAATAGCTGCAATATCAAATAATGATTTTATCTATTTCAACAAAAAATATTCAAATACTATATTATTGCCTGCATTTCATACTTACGATAAAGTAGATATTAAAAGTGGTAAAGGAGATTATGTATTATATCACGGCAATTTGTCGGTTGGTGAAAATGTTATTGCTGCATTATTTTTAATTAATAATGTGTTCAAAAATCTTAAAATCCCATTAATTATTGCAGGAAAAAATCCTAATAAACATATTATAGATGCAGTTTTGAATAACAATAACAATAACAACATTCAAATTATAAGCAATCCGGACAATGCAAAAATGAATGAACTTATTCAGAATGCACAAATTAACATTTTGCCTACTTTTCAGGGAACAGGAATAAAACTAAAATTGCTTGCTGCATTGTTTACAGGTCGTCATTGCATAACTAATTTAACTATGGTTGAAAACACAGGTTTACAAAACCTTTGTTCGGTAAAAAACACAGCTCTGGAAATGTCTGAAGAAATTCGCAGACTTTTTAATATTGAGTTTGATGAAACAGAAAAAAATAATCGCGAAAAAGTCTTATTAAAAGATTTTTGTAATATAGAAAATGCCAAAATAATTGAAAAGTTATTAAACATATGATAATAATTTTAAGAATACAGATTTGTTAAATATA
>JAGLDO010000145.1 GCA_023145555.1 Bacteroidales bacterium | reverse complement strand
GCAATTGTTTTGATGAGCAATCCTCAAAATCCCCTGTAATTTTTCAAAACTAATATTTACGGCTCTATTTCTAGCATTAAATTTATCTAAGCCACAATAAATAGCATTTGCTCCGGCAAGAATTGCTGCTTTTATAGAATCAACATCTCCACCGGGAGCCAGTAATTCAATTTTTCTTTTCATATTTTTATACCGGTATTTTTTTCTAATAAGGCTTGCTAAATATAAACAAATTTACAATAAAGTGTGCTTTATATTACACATAGCTTCTTTTCTGATTCTAAAACTGGTTAAGGGTTGTTTTTTATGAATTAATATTTCTGTCAGATTTTTTTAAGATAATAGTTGCTCAAAAAAACCTCCAATTTTTAACTCTTTATCGATAAACTGAATTTCGTAAATCCAAAATCTTTCGTTTCCAAATTTATCTTTATCACACATTAATTTATCGTTATTGGGATGTATGTAGTTAATCTCTTCTTCTCCAATAATTTTTTCGTGCGGAAAATTTCCAATTAGATGTCCACAGTAATTGTTATCATAGTCCCAGCCATATTTTTTAGCGAGTTGTTTGGTGTACTTATAAAAATCGGCACCGGTTAATTCATTCTTATGTTTGTCATAATATTTTTTTCCTTCTTTCCATGCTAGTTCAATATCTTGCTTTAGCTTCAGTTTTTTTTCATTATTGCCAATTATATAGGTTTTGCCTATATCGGCTTCCCAATCGTCAAAAACAGGTCCAAAATCAAGAAATATAATATCATTTTTTTGAATTGTTAAAACAGGAGGGTTTTCTTTGTATGGAAGCAGTGTGTTTTCGCCACATCTGACAATTCGTTTGTGCCAAAATTTTTTTATTCCAAAGAGTTCAAATGCTAAGTTAACAATTTCTGTATTCAATTGTCGTTCAGTCTTTCCTTCAATAATAAGGTTTCTGTCTTCAATAGTTTTAAATAAGAGTCTGGCTTTTTTCTCAGCTTCAATTAAATTATTAATTTTCGAGTTCATATTTTTTTAATAATTATATTAAACGACAATAGTGATTATTCCGATATTATTTTTAGTTCTTTTAATATTAATGTCTCAATCATTTGAAAATTACCATCTATTGGTTCACCATTCTGTGTTATTAATGTAATTCTAGCATTTTTTATCAAACTTTTTATTAAACCTTTATCGGAAATCCAATCAGTTATTTCTATTCCATTAAATGCAGAATTGTACAAATAAATCCAACGTACTTTTAAACATGAGAAATTCTGTCCAATAAGATTCAAAGATTCTGTACCAATAACTTCTTTGTCAATCTGTAAAGTTCTTGTTTCAGATGGATGTCTGTAAATCCATGATGAATTATTTGAAAGCGGAAATTTAATATCTAAAGTAGGTTTGTCTTCAGTAATTATCTCATCTTTAACTAAATGTGATGTTTTAAGATTGTTTTGTTGATAAAAATTGACAATTGATTTTTTTAATTGTTCACTACTCTTTTCTGCAAAACAATTTGCATTTCCATTAATATTATAAGCATAGGTTTTTAAACCTTCATTATCGATGTATTTATACTCTTTTCTAGACCATTCATTATCATCTTCTTGAAATTTGAACACTTTAACATTCATTGTATCATCAAGTATAGTGTCTTTTTCAATCCAAACTTTTCTTGTAAAATTAATTGTGTCTCTGTCAATAATTTCTTGTGAGGTTTCAGATTCATATTTATTAATAATAACTTGACGGTTATATATCCATTCTGTACCAACATTTATAGGGTAGGTATCAACCTTAAGTGAAGTATTGTTGGTTTTTTTATCGCAGCCGATAATAGTTAATAGAACTATTGTTATTAAAATCAGTTTAGTTTTGATATTATTCATAATGGGTTCTTTAATCAATTAGAAATTTTTTTTTTCTCAAAGTTTACTAATTTTTTTAAAATTGAATCCACTCCGAAAAGTGTTTTTCGTCATTGCGATTCGCCAGCTGGCGGAGAAGCAATCTCAACCTTCTGAACTACAATAATATAGATTGCTTCGTTCCTCGCAATGACTTAATTTTTCGACTTTTTGGAGTGAACTCAAAATTAATAAAATAAAACAGAATCTCAATTTTATTAATAAAAGAAGATTTGACAATTTATTCAGAAGTAAAAAAAGCAAAGATATTTTGTCGGCGGCTGGTATTATATTTAAATTTCAGTTACATAATTTCATAAAAATGAGTAAACAATAAGATTATTAAAGGTATTGAAATTATAGAGGTTATATAACTTGCAATTAAAAGCTGATTGGAAATTGAACTATTTCCTCCTACCTTCTCGGTAAGAATAGGAATAGCGGTAATTGGTGGTACAGCACTTATGAGAACAAAAAGAAAAGCAACAGAAACCCTTGGTCTGATAATTAATATTACAGCAAGCACTAAAAAAGGTAAAATAAAATTTTTTAATGCAACAAAGAGCAATATTTGTTTTGTGTGAATTTCCCCTTTTCTCTTAAAATCTACGTAAACATTTCCTCCAATAACAATTAATATTAAAGGTAAAGCAGTGTTGCCAATTATTTTTGTAATTTTTAAAAACGCGTTAGGAATATAATCATTGGCACCGGTCAGTTTTATAATAACAGCTAATGCCGTAGCTATTAATATTGGATTAAAAATTTTAGACCAATCGAACTTTTTTGTTTCTTTTTGCTTATTCTTAAAAAACAAATAATATGTGTTAAACAAAAAAGCAGGAAAAATCAGTGTAAACAAAAATAATTCGACTAGCATATTTGAGTTTTCTCCAAAAAGATTTTGTATAACTAATAATGGTATAAAGATGAAATTTGGATATAATAAACTTATTGTAAATTCAGGTTTATTTTGAGTTTTTATAATCCTCATTGTTATAAATGTGAACAAGAGAGTTATGCCCGCAAAAGCAAACGACCAAAGAGGTAAAGTCCACCACAACTCCATGCTTTCGGGACTAAAACGATTAATAATATTAGTAAAAATTAAACAGGGTAATGCTATTTCAAGAATTAAAGGCGAAACAACCTCAAGTATCTTTATTGGAACAATTTTTCTTGCTATAATAATAAATCCAATAATTCCAATACCTATTAATATTGATATTGATTCAAAAATATTCCAATATACATCCATTGCGAATCTCTATTTAATTTTATTGAATTAGGCACATAAGAAATAACTAAAATAATACAAATTTTAGGCTATTCAACCGGTTATGTTTAATGATAAAACAAACCATAGTCATGTGAACTCGTTTTAACATCTAAAGATTCTGAAACAAGT
>JAGLDO010000144.1 GCA_023145555.1 Bacteroidales bacterium | reverse complement strand
GGAAGCTCGTGGGGTGATTTTAATAATGATGGTTTTATAGATTTGTTTATTACAAATGATGGAGTTAATTCTTTATATCAAAATGTTGACGGACAATCATTTATTAAAACAACAAATACAATTCTTACAAGCACATCAAACAATTCGAATGGAACGTCGTGGATAGATTTTGACAATGATGGTGATTTAGATCTTTTTATAGCAAACGGAGGTAATCAAAAAAATCTTTTCTACATTAATTCGGGAAACGAAAATCATTGGATAAAAATAAAATTAATTGGCAGAACAAGTAACAAATCAGCAATTGGAGCAAAAGTGAAAATAAGATATGGAAATAACAAAATACAATATCACGAAATTTTATCTCAAACAGGTGGTGGTTGTGGTGCACAAAATGATGTAACTCAACATTTCGGTTTAGGCAATTATAATATTATCGATTCCCTTCAAATAACTTGGCCATCAGGAATAATTGATAAATTCTCTGTTTTGCAGGCAGATACTTTAATAATAATAAGTGAATCTGAAAAAAATGATAGTACTGATTTGAATAAAACAGTCACTTTAAAACAAAACTATCCTAATCCTTTTAACAATTTAACAACAATAGATATTTCAACAAAAACTCCAATAAAGTTAACTCTCAAAATATATAACTCTAAAGGAGAGCTTATTAGCAGTCCTTTTGTTAATGAGTTAATTAATGAATATAAAACAATTAATATCGACTCTAAAATTTTTATTTTTTCAGGCATTTATTATTATGAATTAACATCCGGTAATGAAAAAATAGTAAAAAAAATGGCGTTTGTTAAATAGTTATTAATCCTAAAAATTTTCAATAAAAAATTCTGCCCTTTTATTTATAAATTCTAAACTACTAAAATTCAATAAATTTATTAAATTTGTATAAAACATAATAAGACTTAAAATATGATTTCTAATTATTACAGTTTTAAAGTAAATATTGTCGATAAAATATTTTATACAGAAGAAGGAAATGAATTTCCAAAGACTGCAATTATAACATTATTTGACAAAAATAATAAAGTCATCATTTCAAAAGATTTTGGTTATATCGACACTATCGATATTTATAATCATATTGACAAAAATGAACAATTAAATCTTGACTATTGTTATATAAAAAATTTCTCAATAACAACCTACCGACGTTTACGTTTGATTGACAAGAAAGATTATGTTTCAATAAAAGGAATATCAGCAAAACATGCTTTTTTCGATTCAAATTTCAACATCGACTTTTCTTTTATCAAAATCACTGAGGGAGGAATAAATTTCAGCAACACACACTTTGCCGAAGGTGATCTTAATTTTAACAACACTCATTTTGGAATCGAGAAAACAGATTTTAGCTATGCTGTTTTTCGTAATAAAAAAGTTGATTTCTCAAATACAATCTTTGGCAATAAAGGACTGAACTTCAAAAATGCAATATTTCACAAAGGGACTAAAGATTTTCAATATGCCGACTTTGGATACGGCGATGCAATATTCACAAATACCGATTTTTCTGATGGAGATGTGTCATTTATTAATACTAACTTTAATGATGGAAATGTATCGTTTAAAGTAGCTCATTTTGGAAAAGGAAATGTTGTTTTTCACTTTGCAAAATTTGGGAAAGGACAAATTTCATTTGAAAGGACTGATTTTGGTGATGATAAAATTGATTTTCGCACAGTTGAATTTAATGAAGGTAAAGCAAATTTTAATCGTGCAAACTTTGGAGAAGGTGAGCTTAGTTTTGAAGCAAGCAGCTCAACGCAAGGAAAAATTACTTTTAAAAGAACTAATTTTGGAAAAGGTTCAATAAACTTCGAACTTGTTGAGTGCGAAAATACTGATGTTATTTTCGAAAAAGCAATTTTTGGCCACAACGATGTATCTTTTTTTAATTCAAAATTCAATTTCTTGTCTTTAAAATCTTGCCATTTAGACAATTATATGGATTTACGAGTAAAAAAATGCAATAAATTAAACTTATCAGATACTATTGCCAGAGATATTATTGATTTAAAACCTTACGATTTTAATGTCAACATAAATACATTAAATCTCACTGGAATGAGATTATTAGGTTGTATTTATATTGATTGGTTTGATAATAATGTAAAAAAAATTATTTACAGACAAACAAACACAAACTTTAAAGAAAAAGCTGACCAATTCAGAACCTTAAAAGAAAGTTTTAATAAAACCGGTCACTATAATGATGAAGACCGCTCTTATGTTGAGTTCAAAAGATGTGAAGCTAAATCAAAACTATTAGAAACTGACGACAAAAGTAAGGTTCATAAAATAAAACGATATATTAAATATTGGATTCAGTGGTTAACTTTTGACCAGGCAGGTTATTATGCAACAGACCCGTTAAGAGTATTAATGGCTATGGTTGGTGTATATATTATTTTCAGTTTATTGTTTATTGTCATTTTCTTTATTGGCGATGCAAACATTCTTTCGGCGACAAGTGCACCTGCGTTAACACTTGTTGAACGTTCATTTTACCATAGTGCAATAACATTTTTAACAATTGGTTATGGCGACTACTACCCTATTGGCTGGTCACGTGTCCTTTCTCCTATTGAAGGATTTGCAGGTATGTTTCTTATGTCGTACTTTACTGTTGCTCTGGTTAGAAAAATTTTACGATAGTTTTTTTGCGACTGGGCGATTGTTATTTTATATGATTTAAAAAAACAAACCAATGAAAAAATTAATATTTAATAATTTATTTTTATTTATTTTTATACTTAATTCATCTGTATTTAGTCAAAATAACACGCTATCTCAAAATTCAAAAAATACTCAAGCAAACAAGTATATTCCTAACACAATAATAATTAAAATAAAAAAACAATACAAAGACATCTGTTCAAATAAAAAAATCAAAAACAATGAATTTGAAGATCTTTTAATCTCAATAAAAACACAATCTGTAACAAAAAAATTTCCACAAATTCATGAGCCAAAACAAAAATTCAATAAAAACGGCAACAAATTAGTTGATATATCATTAATTTATGAACTAAAATATAAGTCGAACACTCCTATCAATAAAATTATATCTCAGTTGAAATCAAATGATATTATTGAGTATGCTCAGCCTCATTATTTACCTAAACTTTTATACACACCTAACGATTCATTAAACATAAACCAATATTATTTAAATACAATTCAGGCTTTCGAAGCTTGGGATATTTGCAAAGGCGACAGCACTATAGTAATTGGAATTACTGATACCGGAGTTGACATTGACCACGAAGATTTGGAAGATAATATTTTTTATAACAATAATGATTCTATTAATGGAATTGATGACGACAATGATGGATTTACCGATAATTTTAGAGGTTGGGATTTAGGCGAAAACGACAACAATCCTCAGGTTGAAGACAATAAACATGGCATTTATGTTTCGGGTATTGCAGCTGCTACAACAGATAATGGCAAAGGCATATCGGGAGTTGGATTTAATACAAAATTTTTACCTGTTAAAATTTCAAATCAAAACAGTGAGTTAACAATGGCTTACGAAGGAATTGTTTATGCTGCCGAACACGGCTGCTCAATAATAAACTGTTCGTGGGGTAGCACAGTTAAAGATCAATATGGACAAGACATCGTTAACTATGCAACTTTTAACAAAAATGCTCTTATTATTGCAGCAGCAGGAAATAGCAATAACGACGACTTATTTTATCCTGCATCTTATGAAAATGTAATTAGTGTTGCCGGAACCGACGAAAATGATATTAAATGGACAGGAACAACTTCAGGTTCTAATTATGGAATTTATGTCGATATTTGTGCTCCAGGAATGTATATCTACACTACCGACAACAATAA
The DNA here is from genome assembly GCA_023145555.1 of Bacteroidales bacterium. GTDB lineage: Bacteria > Bacteroidota > Bacteroidia > Bacteroidales > B39-G9 > B39-G9. The sequence continues at coordinate 6,510 of JAGLDO010000144.1, read as the reverse complement.
CAATTATATTAAAACTTACTGGGGAACTTCATTTTCTGCTCCTATTGTTGCCGGTTGTGCAGCTATTGCAAAATCTTTTTATCCTGATTATACTGCTCTTCAAATAGGTGAATTATTAAAAGCTACTGCTGATAAAATTGACGACAAACCCGAAAATCTGCTATATCAACATAAACTAGGCTCCGGTCGTGTAAATCTTTTTAAAGCACTTAGCGACTCTATACAAACTTCAATAAATTTCAGCAATGTTAGTTATTCTGATAATAATGACAATAAATTTGTAGCAGGTGACACAATCTTAATCACAGGAATATACACAAGCTATCTTTCGCAAGTATCAAATACCACAGTTACTTTAACTTCTTCGTCAGATAATATTGAAATTACTAATAACACTAATTTTATTGATACTTTAAACACTTTAGATACTATTTCAAACCGTAATAATCCTTTTGCAGTAAAAATATTACCCGAAATAAATTATGATGAAAATATTGTTTTAAGACTTAATTACGACTACGGAAATCACCAGACAATACAATATATTGATTTTAATGTAAATCCATCATTCATAAATATTGACACAAATAACATATCGACAACAATTACAAGCACGGGTAACATTGGATTTACAAACACACCAGACAGAAGCGGAATTGGTTTTATTTATAAAAAAAGTGAGAATCTTATTTTTGAAGGAGGATTACTGATAGGTAATTCAGCACAAAATATGACTAACTGCATACGTGGCAGCAATGATTTTGAAGCAATTTCTTTGCCCGAAATAATAAATGATAATACTGCTGTTGATTACAATATTCAAACCATTTTTAATGATAATAAAGCAGAAGACAGTAAACTTGGACTAAAAATCTTGCAAAACACTTATGCATGGGATAATGAAAAAGATGCAGATTATGTAATTTATGAATATCTAATTATTAACGAAAATGCTTTTGATATAAATAATTTATATGTAGGACTATTTGCAGATTGGGACATCACTTTTTACAATAAAAACAGAATTGATTTTGACAAAAATCTGAATTTAGCATATACCTACAGCACTCAATCTCCGGTATATTACACAGGCATTCAACTACTTTCGGGTACACCGATTAATCACTATGCAATTGATAATATTGAAGGCGGAAATGGTGGTGTTGACATTACTAATGGTTTCTCAACTGAAGAAAAATGGTTTACCATGACTAACGAAAGGAACTCGGCAGGTAACAATTCTGACACAAGTGATGTTGCTGATGTTTTAAGCACAGGTCCGTTTAATATAAATTCAGAAGACACAGTTAAGATAGCTTTTGCTTTGCTTTCAAATGAAAATTTATACAATTTAAAAAACAGTGCTGTATATGCGCAAGAGAAATATTTCAATATCTATAATCAAAATAACATTAATGATATAAATAAAAATTTATTTGAGGTTATTGTTTACCCTAATCCAACAAATGAAAATACTGAAATTGAGTTTTATTCAAGCAAAAATGGACCAACAGAACTAAAAATTATTAATTCAATTGGAAATACTATCTTTATAAAAAGGATAAATTATACTAAAACAGGGAAAAATATTATTAAGATTAAGACTTCAGAAATTAGTAACGGGATTTACTTCATTAAATTAAAAACAGAGAACAAAACAATTTCAAAAAAATTATTGATTATTCACTAAAATTAGAGGATTCATAATTTTTCAGAAATTCTTTCTCAATAGCATCTGATTTATTTATTGATTGTTTTAACCATTGAAGTATTAAATCATCTTTTTCTTGAGGTGAAAGCTGCCAATTAATGTTTAAATTTCGCAATTTATGTGTCAGATGATGTAAAATAATTGCAGCAGAAACAGAGATATTAAAACTCTCGGTGAAACCAAACATAGGAATTTTCAAAAATTCATCGGCATTATTGAGCATTGTTTCAGAAAGTCCGGTAAGTTCAGTACCAAAAAACAGAGCAAATTTACCTTTACTTAAATCAAAATCTTCCAAATCAACATCATTAGTATGCGGAGTAGTTGCAACTATTCTGTATCCTTCATTTTTCAATGATGAAATTGCTTCTAAAGTATTTTCTTTAGAATTATTGAATTTATTTAAACTAAGCCACTTATATGAACCCAAAGCAACATCAGGATTAACTTTATACTCATTTCTATTTTCAATAATATGAACATCCTGAATTCCAAAACAATCACACGAACGCAATACTGCACTTGCATTATGTGATTGAAAAATATCTTCGAGAACAACAGTTATATATTTTGTTCTATCGTTAATAATTTTTTCGAACAACTCTGTTCGATGTTCAGTGGCAAACTTAGATAAATATTGAATTAATTCTTTTTTCATTAAAATTGAAAATAAAAAAGGAAGTAATAACTAGGGTATCACTTCCTTTAATAAATATAATTTACAAATACTTATTGTACTGTTGATGACAAATCACTGCCTGCTTTAAATTTAACTACTTTTTTTGCAGGAATAATAATTTCTTTTCCTGTTTGAGGATTTCTACCTGTTCTTTCTTTTCTTTCATTTATTGAAAAAGATCCAAAACCTACTAATGCTACTCTATCGCCAGTTTTTAGAGCTCCTGAAGTAGTTTCTACAAATGCTTCTAATGCTTTTTTTGCATCAGCTTTAGTTAATTGTGATTTTGATGCTATAGCATCAATTAATTGTGCTTTGTTCATAAGTATAATTTTTAGTTAATTATATAAAAAAGTTCTCTTCAATGCAAATATAGGGTATTTCTAAACTTTAGCAAATATTATTGTAAAATTATTTAAAAAAAACATGTTTTTTTTTATTTTTTTTAAAAATTACAATAAAAAAAACAATATTATGTTAAATAGAAGCCTTGTTCCCTTTCATTTACAATATAAACATTAGTATACAATTATTAATAATTTTTATATAATATTACTTACCTGCATTTTTAAAAATCAAAACAATAAACCATATCAATTTTCTACTTATTTTTTCATACAATTTGTAAATTAATTAAAATTATAACAAACTGAATAAAAACACCTTAATAAACAAATTAAAAAAAATCAAAAAAAATTAAAAAAAAACTTAAATAATTTGATTAATAATAAAATTATTTTCTATTTTTGCAGCGGAGAAATGGCAGAGTGGTCGAATGCGGCGGTCTTGAAAACCGTTGAGGGTCACACCTCCGGGGGTTCGAATCCCTCTTTCTCCGCTTAAAGGTTTGCAAAATTTTTGCAAACCTTTTTTTATTACAATAATTTCAAAATATCATTCCCAATACCAATTTTATAACCTTCTGAATAATATATGACTTCTCCTTTTGGGTTTGCTATAATTACTTTAGGAAACGATTGCGTTTCGCCATCAATTTTTATATTAAATAAGTCAAAAGGATTTTTGTCAATTATCTTAAATATTGTTCTATAAGGTAAATCAGGGTAATCTTTTGCTTTAAAAGTTGCCGGCAAATCATTTTTTTGAATTAAAAAAACTATTGTGTTATTTAAAATTTCAAAATCTTTTTTAATCTTTTGAATGTCGTTTAATACGTGTTTAGACGGTTCTTTATCGGGTTGAATTATTGCAATTACAATATTTGACTTCTCTTGCAAATGTTTTGCTCTTTGGTCTTTATAATTAATAAAATCGCTGAGCTTTTTACGGTCTATACTTCCTTTTACTTTTAACTTGACTTTCTTTTCAGGAAAAGATAATCCGATAACAGTATCGTTTGTAATTTTAAAAAACTTCATATCTACCAATATCTTACCCGACGTTAATCTGTTAGAAGTAATTAAACGATAATTTCCTGCAATTAAATGCAACTCTCCTATTTTGTCAACATCTTGATATTCTCCCAATTCTAGAGTCTTAAAATGATTTATCTCAAACTTTGCCAAAGTAAAATGATGATAGTATTGTGGTGTATACTTTAGATTTTTTGCTTCAACTTTAAAATTCACTTTAAATCGTTGATATTGTTTTGGTTTGCAATCAAAAAACACATCAACCCATTTATTGTCGTAAAAATACTGAGGAACTTTTGTGCCTTGTTCTAAGCGTGAAGGAATACCAAAACTACGACAAGCAGCTACAAAAAAGATATTACGCGAACGACTGTCAGCAACACGAAGATTATAAACGCCAATTGGTGTTATGGGCAAATTATATGCTTGAGCATTATTATTAATTTCAATACTGTCTTTAATCCATTTAATCAATTTATTTGGATCTGATTTAAAACTCTCGGCTTCTACCCTATTAAATTTATTTATTAAAAATTGTTTGTATGCAAGAAGCATTTCAAGGTCAATTCGTGGATTTAAAATATACTGTGTAAAAATTTCATGAGAATAATTTTCGGCATAATCTAATGAGTTGTTTAGATGATCGTTAAGAATTGTGGCTTTTGTATCGCGCAAATCTTTTTCAGCAATTAACTCAAGAAGAGGTTTTGTCCATTTCGACTCTTTATTTTTTGTTATAAAACCAATAATCTCATTATAATTTCCGCGGGCTGCTTTTACATATTTCCAGAAACCTTTTTTATTATGACTTTTTAAATAATCTTGTTTAGAAATAAATCCTGAAACGTAAGCATTACGAACAGAATCTTCATATTGCAATCTTGCTTTATTTTCATTTATTTGTTGTCCACTTAATTCTACTTTTAGTTTATTTGATGAAGCAGGTGGTTTTAATTCCCAATCTACATTTTTAAAACCCGGATTTGACATTACAATAGAAACAGTATCTTTTTCTCCAATTTTAACTTTTTCGAAACCATAGTTGTTTCCTTTGCTTGCCCAAATTAGCAACTCGCCAAAACCTGTAGTAAGGTGCGACATGCCTTTTTTATTTGATATTTTTGTAGTTATGGGATAAAACTCTGCATAATTATACAATTTGTATTCAACTTTAGCATTATCGACAGAATTTCCTTTAGCATCAGTAATTTCAACAAATTGTTTAAATGTTTTGGCATACCGTTCAACAACATTAATATCATTGTATTGACTTGTAGTAACATTAATCTCTTCGCTGCCGCGATATTCGCCATAAGCTCTGGCATGCACCAACATGGCACGACTTGCCGATTCGTTAAACCATCCCAGATTTAAGACCGGTTCGGGTTCACAAGCTCCTAAAAAATACCATTGTCCGTCAGCCCAAACTTCTACCCATGCATGATTATCATCGCAATGTGCCCAGCGCGGAGTATATACCTGACGTGCAGGAATACAAACCGAGCGCATAGCTGCAACTGCAAATGTTGATTCCTCTCCACACCTGCCGAAAGCTGTTTTCATTGTTGCTAATGGTGATGATGTTCTTCCATCTGCAGGACGATATTCTACTTTCTCGTGACACCAGTGATTTACTTCAATTGCTGCATCATACATAGACATGCCTTTAATACGATTTTTTAACTCATTAAAAAATACATTTCTTGCTGTGTCTAAATTTTCATTGTTAACTCGGTGTGGTAATACAAAATGCTTAAAAACTCTCTCAGGAATGCTGCTTGCCCAATCCATTTCATTCTTTGCCTTAATAGTAGCTTTAACGTGTTTAAGATAAAATTCGCCGCTGTAATCGGCTAAATCGCTTAATGGCATATAAGCATACAAAAATTTCAAATACTTAGTTTCTTCTTTGCTTAATTTAGTGTTAAAAACACCAAATAATTCTTTACTGCGATGTTTTGCAATTGTTTTTGAACTATTGAATTTTTGCTCTAAAGATGTGTTTTCATTTTTCTGCTTGCATGAATTAATGCTGACAATCACTAATGCTGCAAAAAAAACCAGTATCTTTTTTTTCATTTTGTGTTTTTTAATATTTTAAGCATCAATTTAATTTTATTGGCATTGACAGAAACTTTTTGAAATTCATGAACATTATCGATTCCGCCCATACTAATATTTTAATTAAATTTTTTGTTATTAATTTTTCAATTAGCTAATTGTAAATGTAGTTAAAAAAATTAAATTAAATATTGATTAAATTTTTTAACATTAATTTACTTATTTTTTATATTTTTGAGAGAATCTTAAAAATAAAAAACATGAAAAATTACAGATTAATTTATTTTGCATTACCACTGTTGCTTTTAATAATTAGTAGCTGTGAAATAACAATTACACCACCTGAACCTGATTTTACAGCAACTATTTCTGCTTTAGGAGATGATTATGTTGATGTATCATTTTCAGATTTATCGTCTCCATCACCAACAAGTTGGAAATGGACATTTGAAGGCGGGTATCCTGCAACATCAGAATTAAAAAATCCAACAGTAACTTATTATGAGCCCGGAACATACTCAGTAACTCTTGTTGCAACAAATAGTGGCGGTGGTGACGAAATTGTTAAATATGACTTTGTAAATATTGTAGAGTTCGTCAATCCAAGTAATAAAGAAATTGATATTACTGTTGAAGATAATACAAAAACAATTGATATTGATGGATCTGTTATTTTTGGTGTAATT
>JAGLDO010000143.1 GCA_023145555.1 Bacteroidales bacterium | reverse complement strand
ATGTATCTTCCGACTATTTCTTTCTTTATATGACAAATTACGGTTATGAAACACTTTCTCCTATTTATGTCGGATACGACAATTATAGTAATTATGAAGATGAAACAGAATATATTGATATTCCTAATGACGACATAAAATATCAAATTGGTTATTATTACGCAGAAGATGGAGTTGATGTTTGGGCTGACAGAAAGTATTCATCCGGCACATTATATTGGTCTAATTTAAATTTACCAAATACAATAAATCAATCTTTTGAATGCTGGACTACTAATTCAAAAAGTGGAACTACAAAAACAACAAGCACAACTGAATTAAAACCAACAAAATTGGTTATGGCTGCTCCTGAAAGAATGAGTAAAAAAGCGTTTAATAAAAATGCTCACAATATTTACGCAACTGTAAAAAAATAGAACTGAGGTTAGTAGTAAAAATTAAAGTCGCCTACTAAGGCGACTTTTTTATTTAAAAAATAATGAAATTTATTTTATTATTTTTTTAAATCTTTTCACAAAAAACGGATCCATATTAAACCCTTTATCGGAAACGATTACATTTAATGATTGTGGATTTATCTTAACATTTACTTCTTTTCCAAAAGAAACAGGCTCACCGTCAATATGAGCAATAATTGGATTTTCGTGTGTAATGGTAATTTCTTTACCTTTAACAATCTCCATATATTTTGATTTGTCGAGTCGTTTATCAAACAACATAACAGCCAAAAAAGGAGATTCAACTATGGGGAAATTTTTAAAAATGCAAACATCAATTAATCCATCATCAATTTTTGCATCGGGTGAAATATATGCGTTATTTCCAAATTGTGAAGAATTGGCAAAACTTATTAAAAAAGCTTTTCTGTTTAATGTATTACCGTCAATAGTAATTTGATAATTCTGAGCTCGGTATTTTGGAAATTCTTCGGCAGCAATTTTAACATAAGGCAAAGGCCCACGCTTACCATAATTAGAAAAAATGCGACTAACATGAGCATCAAAACCTATTCCGGCAACATTAACAAATTTTTCGTTATTTATTTCAGCAGTATCAATTTTCTTTATCGTTGTTTTGTTAATTAATTTTATTGCTTTATCTATTTTCAGAGGTATATTCAAATATCTGGCAAGACCGTTCCCCGAGCCGGTTGGGATTATTGCTAAAGCTGAATTAGAATTAATTAATCCTTTACAAACTTCATTAACCGAACCATCGCCGCCAACGGCTACAACAATATCGAATTTATCGGCTGAGTCGGAGCTAATATCAATTGCATGTTTTGCTTCTTTGGTATATTTTATTTCGTAAGAAAATTTTGTTGTGTCTAAATATTTTTCAATCCTCTTCTCAATATTTTTTTGCTTACCTACTCCTGATACAGGGTTTATTATAAAAAGAATTTTCTTCATTTTTAATTTTTATCTCGAATAATTAATTCGTTGTTAATTAGACGATTATTATAAGACTGCAAAATTGCTTTTAATTTATTTTCTAAACTTGTAACAATTTGAGGCAATTTTTTTAATAAGTTATGTTTCAACAATCTATCTTTTCTAATATTATATAATCCAATTACATTGTTACCGTCGTACAACAAAGTGTAACCGTTATTAATAAATTGATATATGCCATTCATATAATTAACGGCATAATGATCGGCTGTAGTATCGAAAACACTATTACCATAAGCAATAAATTTCTTGTTATAATTTAAATAATCTAAAACAGAAGGCATTATGTCTGCCTGTTGTGTTATGGTATGATTTATTCCCTTTAAAGATGTGTCGCCCGGACAAAAATAAATAATTGGAATTGAATATCTGCCGAGCTTGTTTTTATAAAACTTGTTATATGCTTGCGCTGTATGGTCAGCAGTAAATACAAACAATGTGTTTTTATACCAAGGAAGTTTTGACGCTGTTTTAAAAAATTGTTTTAGCGAATAATCTGCATAGGATATGCTTTGCTCATTAATTAATTCACCTTTTCTGAACTTACCTTCATATTTTTTTGGTATTGTGTAAGGATGGTGTGAAGACAATGTGAACAAGCAAGAAAAAAACGGTTTGTTAAATTCTGATAATTTTTGTGCATAATATTGCAGATATGGTTCGTCAAAAATTCCCCAATTCCCATCATAATCTCCTTGTTTGTCATATTCGTTTCTGCCGTAATAATCATCAATATCAGCCATCATGGTAAAATTATCGAAACCCATTGTCCCATTATTTCCTCCATGGAAAAAAGAAGAGTAATAACCTTCTTTGTTTAAGATGCTTGCAAGGCTATTAATTTTATTGGAAGAATAGTTCGATGTTATAAATGGATTATTCATTAAGGCAGGTATACTTGCCAATACAGAAGGCACAGCCTCAATTGATTTTTTTCCATTTGCAAAAGCATAATCGAAAACCAGACTTCTGCTAATAAGCGAATCTAAAAAAGGTGTATATCCTTTATTATTATTAAGCGAGCCTATATATTCTTTCCCAAAACTTTCTAAAATAAAAACTACAACATTCATTTTACGGAAAGAAGAATTACTTTCATATTGTCTTACAGGATTAAAAATCTCATTAAGCTCTTGTTTTGTAAAATAATTTTCAATTTTAATTTCTTTCTTTCCTACAGTTTTTAATAAAGTAAACGGACTGTTAAGAACTAATGAAACATTATTTGAGTTTGCATATTTAGCTGCAGTAATTATTCGCAAAGGTTTAAGCTGAAAACCTCCTCTGGCACATAAAACTGAAAATGCCAACAAAAACACACATAATGCTGACTGATAAATCAATTGTTTAATTTTTTGCTTGCCCTTAATCATTTCTACCTCAGCACGTTGTTTTAGCTTTGGGTAGAAATAGATTAATATAAAAATAACAATAAACCAGCTTATAATAATATACCAATAGTCATGAATAAATTGTGGCATTAGTTCTACAGTATCTTTCCCAAGCCAAACAGGAGAAAAAATATCGGAAGTAAGTCGTTTCTCTTCAAATTCAAAAAATTTAGAATCAATAAAATTTGTAGCAAGCATTATTGAATTAACTGCAACAAAAAGAATTTTTTTTAGCAGTTGATAAATTTTATGATTTTTAAAATTTCCCGGTATTACATGCAGAATAATAATTAAAACATTTGTGTATGCAATTGCTGAAATATCAAAACGTATTCCATAAAAAAACATTTTCATTAACGGAAAAAACTGTACTGCACTAAAAAAATTATAATTTAGAACATAAAAATACAGTCGTGTAGCAACATAAAGCACAAGCACTATTAATAATCGTTTTAGTAATACTTTAATATGTTGAAAATAGTTGCTCATTTTAATTTGTTAATTTATGTTTCAAACATGTGTCCACTTCCAAAAGTGTTTTTCGTCATTGCAAACGAAGCGAAACAATCCCTATGTGTTGATTATCAACAGATTGCTTCGTTCCTCGCAATGACGTGCTTTTTCTACTTTTCGGATTGAACTCAAACTTTATACTTTTTACTTTAAACTTTTAGCTAAATTATTAGTGAACAAACATAATGAAAAAAATTAATTTCTTTTACAAATATCTGCATATTCACAATATTCACATCTTTTAATATCATCTGTTTGTTCAAAGTTAATATCCTTATCGAAAATTTTAATTAATAAATTGCTCAAGCTGCTTTCAAAATCTTCTGAAACAAAATCGTAAGAGTTAATAATGTTTATAATCTTTCTGTTCTGTTTCTGAGTTATGTTGATATTAAAATTCTTATCGTATAATTTTTTTATATAAAATAAACAAGGCTCAATGTTTATGTTGGGTTTAAAATTCTTTTTGTATAACATTGAATACATAAAAATTTGAAAAATTTCGTGAGTCTTTGCCGATTTCTCATCATCAAAAATTTCTTCAACATCATAAAAATTGTTATGTTCGGCACCTGTTTTATAGTCAATTATACGAATTGAATTATTAATTTGGTCAATGCGGTCGATCTTTCCATAAAGATTAACATATTTTTTTTCTTTGTTAATAAAAACAGGAAATTCGTAGTTAACACTTTTTTCTAAATCGACAATGCTAAATGGTGCGAACCTGTTTTTATCTGTTTCAATTATTTTATTCACATATCGTTTAATTATCTCAAATATGAGCAAATCTTTGCCGTTTATTTCAACATCTGCATCTTCGTTTAGTTTATAAAACTGAGTGTTAAAGGCTTTTTTTATTGCATTATTTATTAATGTTTTATTTTTAGATAATTGGTCTAACTCATCTTTGGTAACAAGAATTTTTTTATCTTTAAAATCCTGATAAAGCAAATGTATAGCTTCGTGAGTTATGCTACCGAAATGCATTGCAGCAATTTCTTCAACAACTTCGTCGGGTTGTTTTAGTCCTGCTATATATTTGAAATAAAATTTCAGGCTACAACTTTTATAAACATTTAAAGCACTTGGAGAAAAAGATTTTCGACCTTCGCCTGAAGACAGATATAAATTAAGCTTATTAATGATTTCGTTAGTTTTCTCAATAACAATTTCTTTTGGTTTGTTAACTCCAATATCGAAAGTTAAATTTTTTTCAACAATATTAAAATCATGTTCATATTTAAGTTGATATAAAAAGCGACTTTTTTCGTTTGCGTTTATACCGCTGCTTTGAGTGTTATAAACCATAAAGACATTTTTAGCTCGTTGAATTAAACGATAAAAATAATAAGCATAAACGGCATCCTGATTTTCAATTGTTGGCAAACCAAACCCTTTGCGTATGTTATAAGGAATAAATGATGATGCAATACCGCTCTTTGGCAAAACACCTTCGTTCATCGAAAGAATAATAACATTTTCGAAATCTAAAACACGAGTTTCTAAAACCCCCATTATTTGTAGTCCTGCCAAAGGTTCACCTGTAAAAGGAACACTCAACGACTGAATCACTTTATCGAACAGCTTGAAATATGTTTCAATTTTCAAATCAATTTTTTCTGTTTCAATTATCTCGTTTAAACGTTTAACTGCTATAAAAATATGGTAGATATATTCTATTTCAAGATTTAATGAGTTTTTATCTTCGTTCTCATTTGTGATGTTTTGAAAAACTTCGTACAAGACTTCAGTAATATAATTTGAAAAATCTCCTAAATCTTCAATCTTCACAAAAATTTTTGACAATAATGGATTTTGCAAATTGTTTAACGAGCGGTAAACTTTCCTCTTATCAATAATATTTTCTTCATCGCCTTGCTCATCATAATTTATATATTGATGATTTAAAATATTAGAAATATCACTATGATAAAATACTGTATGATTGTTTTTATCTTTCTTGGCATTTTTTTGCAGACTAATAATATGTTTTATTAAGCTGAAAACAGGTGTGTTCTTTAATGGATAACCCATTGTTACGTTAATCTCACTAATCTTGTCGGGAAGAGAAAACAATAGAGGCACCAACAAATTCTCGTCTGCCAAAACAATTGCTGTTTTATCGGCAACGAAATTATTTTCTTCTAATATTTTGCTAACTAATTTTGTTTGAGCAACATCGGATGGTGAGGATATAAATTCAATATTTTTGTTTGAGTTGAGATTTTCATAATTGAAAAGGAAATCGTCATTCTTAAATTCATTTATATTGTTTCGCAAAAACAATCCTGCTTCGTGTTGTTTATTATTTTTTGTGTAATAATTATCGTAGTCCCAATAAAACTCGGCGAGCTTATTATTTCGCAAAAATTTAAATAATTCATTTTCGCAATTATTAAGAGCATTGAAACCAATAAAAATTATTTTCTTCGAATTAATTTCAATCGTATTGTTTTTAATTTTATCGGCCATCTGCCTATAAACCATTCCTTCGTAGGCAATTGATTTCTCAGATAATTTTTTATTTAAATCTTTATAAATAGGATTTAAAACATTCCAAATTTTTATAAAACTCTCTTTTTTATCAGTGATTTGACCTTCATTAAAATTGGCAAAAAATTGTTTTAATGTTTTTACTTGTTCATCAGATAAATAATCGAAATTATAGTCTAAATCTTTAATAGATGAAATGTTTTGAAAGATATCATCGGTGTTAATCAAATATTTATCTAAATCGTCAAAATCGTTTAAAAGCATTTCGCCCCAAAAATAAAAATCGTCAAAACTCTCAGAAGTTTTATAAATACTTTTGTAACTTTTATATAATTCGAAAGTTAATGATAATTTATCAGCCAATTGGAGATTAGAAAGTTTTTGCGCAAATTCATTAATTGTAAAAATTTGCGGCATCCACATTGTTTTCTCTGATACTTGTGATAAATATTTTGTAAAAAAAACTCCTGCTCTTCTATTAGGAAATACTATTGTAAAATCAGAAATTTTTTGTTGATATTTATTGTATAAAAAATCGGTAACACTATATAAAAAACCTTTCATGTGATTAGTTTGTAAAGTTAAAAGTT